>CAYIBO010000211.1:0-1530 GCA_964361545.1 uncultured Candidatus Bathyarchaeia archaeon | reverse complement strand
CCCAACTCTGGTTGGAACATTTGAACCAGCGTCACGTCCTGGCTCAAGCGGGCGAACTGATGTCGGTGCCATCTTGTCCGCGTCGGGGCTTGTTCCTGCGGGTCCGGCTTCTTTTGAGGTACTAGGACCCGTGGATCCGGTGGAGGCTGTGGGTGCATTACCGGTCTGGTGCTGTTCGGGGTCGATTCGTAGGCCCGTGTCCGCTGAGGTTGTTGCCTGAGGCTGCTGGTGCAACACCGGCTTTCCTCTTCCAGGGGTAGGCAGCCCAGGGCGTACATCGTTGCGTTGCCGTGTTCCCGCGCCACTGTCCTGGTCGGGTATTGGTCCTTCTCTGACTGCTGCTTGTTTTTCCGCTTCTTCCAGAGAGACTATTGTCTCCTTGACTGGAATGTTCGTCTTTTTCACCTCTTGGTGCTCGTGATTCTTGTAAAGTCCGGCCTTCCTCAAAACCTGGTAGACGTCAGGGTCCATCCTGGCAAGCTCAAGCAGTTTCTTTCTGATGTCGATTCCCCGGAAGTGTTCGCGGATCATATCGATGGTTGCAATATGTGCCGCTGGGATTCCAGGGAAGGCCGTGATGCTTCCTTCTACAGGTACGAAATTCTTGATTAGAATACCATCGTCCTGAAACTCTCCTTCGCCAGTGCCCCCGATACTGAAACCTCTCACTAGGGGTGGAACAAGTCCATCGCCCTTGACCTTTTCGAAGAAGTCTGTATCCATTCGGCCGACGGCATCAAGCCAGAGACCTTCGTGGGGCCGATTGTCCATTCCTCGTTCTACTGCATATCTCGGGTTGCCGAAGATTCCTATTGTCCGTTCTCCATGTTCGATATCATGATCCATGATGAAGGGGCGTCCTTCATAGAACGGTGCACACTGTTGTAGAAGTTCTTTGGTGTAGATTCTCTTGTTGAGGCTCTTCCCGGGAATAGCTGCCAGTATGCGTGCCTTGAAAGGTACGAGGCTTTCTCGTATGTTGAGTTGCTTCAACGTTTCTCCTCCGCCTGTTAGTGTGATGGTTCGGAAGCTGTCAGGGTCGAAGGCGCCGGGGTCCCTTTGACGAGCACGGTAAGAATCGTCGGTAGTGTCTAGGTCTGTCTTGAAGTCGCGGTCACGGAGCCAGGCACGTGCTTTGTCAGCTGTCCAACCATCCTTTGGAAAGATGATGGTCTGGACCTGTGTGCCCACGCTGCACTTACCGGCGTTGAATTTGCCCTTGGGGCAGCCTACTACTGCTTTGACCGTCGCCGTGTCCTAGCCACCTCTTCCTGTAGATCTTCGACGTCCGCAACTCCTGGTCCGGGGCGGGGCTGCTCTGCCTCTTCCTTGATTACAAGGATGAGACTCGAGGACCCGCAGTAGGGACAGAACCTTGCAGAGGGTCCTAGAAGGGACGATTCTCTGCAGTTTCCGCACTGATACTGAGTCATGTGTTTTTCACTCATGAAAGAACTCTAGGCGATGGTGTCGATTCGGAGGCGTGTGAGAAAGTTCGTGGCAGCGTCAGAAGTAACGGCAGGACATGGA
>CAYIBO010000210.1:1240-1532 GCA_964361545.1 uncultured Candidatus Bathyarchaeia archaeon | reverse complement strand
TACTTCGATTTTCAACACCTGCTCTTGATACTGTGACTGTGATTAGTAGGCGCTACTCGGACTATTTCTCAGCTGACTACCGAGTCCGGTTATGGTAGTACTCGCCCTGCCAAGCTGGAATGTACATGTCCAAACCTATCCAAAGATATCCATACCACGGGCCGAAACATATGCAGGAGTATTTCGAGGAAATGTGGAGAAAGAGTATGACCGATAGTCCCCTGAGATAAAGCTGAACACAATCGCTAAGTTCGAGAGGGTGGCAAGAGCGACTGTTCGCATTATTCTGGGA
>CAYIBO010000210.1:0-1230 GCA_964361545.1 uncultured Candidatus Bathyarchaeia archaeon | reverse complement strand
ACATTCTGCCCCCATGGGTTAGGGTTTCCTTGCCTCGTATACAATCAGTGCTAACAAGGTTGAAGGCGAGCCGGTTACTTGATTCGGCCAGCGGCTTTGAGGACCCGGAGGGCGTTTAGTGTTATCATCCTGTTAGGACCGTTTCGTCCCCAGTTCACCACTTCACTACCGGTGACGGGTCTCTTTCCATTCACGTGCGTTCGTCTCTTTGGATGCCAGTAATATCCTTCCGGACGGCATAGGCCGTCAGGACCCCTCTTACCCTCAACAATATCCAACGCCTCTTTGGCCCGTGGGTCGTTCAGTTTTCCGGCCCGAGAAAGTATTGTCAGGGCTTGTAGAATGTCGTAGTAGTGGTATGCTGGCTAGTGAAGTTTCAGCCATTTCGGGTTGATGATCTGTCCCGTCTTGTCAGAACGGAAGATGTGATGTTGAAGGAAGAGTTCTGATGCTTCTTCAATCGGTTTCAAGAAATCCTTGTCACCTGTTGCTCGTTGGTACTCGACAAGACCCCATAGTGTGGGGAGGCTTTCGTAGAACGATGAATGGTCAGCTTCAGGCCTCCTATCACAGTTCCATCCTCCATCAGGCCATTGCCACTCGACCAACCACTCGGCAAGCTGGACCCCGCGGGGGTCCTCAGCAAGATCGAGGCGACTGCACACAGCAAGAGCGTTGCCCTCTTGAGATGCGCACCTCCGAGTTAGCCCATTGATTTGTTTGATAATGCGACGATGAGCCTTACCATTCAGCCATTTGAGAACCTGGTTGGCGGCTTTGACTGCTGGCCGATATCCTGGGGGTATTCCGAGTTCGACGAGTGAGACGAGCCGCCAATGTGTGCCGGTCCATTTCGGCACGTAAGGGTGGATGCTGAAACCGCCATCCGGACGTTGCCCTGCTAGAAGAGTCTTAACAATGGGTCCGTGAGAAATTTGCTTTCTTGCGGCTCGAGCTTCTCTCGAGTCGGATGGTTCGTCAAGCACCTCTGTGAAGGTGAGAAAGCGGACCGAAGGGTCTCCGGACCCCTAGAAGCCAGTCGACCGCGGGGTCTTTGCTATCCATGACTCCAGCCCGTCCGACGCAGAGAATTTCTCAGCACTCCTGAATAATAGTATGGCGAAAGGCATCGTTGAGCAGAGAATCAGTTGCATAGAGCGTACTATTTTACCTCAAAAAGATAGAACTGCTAAAGCCCCCCGACGTTCCGCCACAGTCCGCTGGAAGACG
>CAYIBO010000209.1:0-1543 GCA_964361545.1 uncultured Candidatus Bathyarchaeia archaeon | reverse complement strand
TCGAACCCCGGACCTACAGCTCAACCCGCTCAGAGCATAGGGGGCTCGGCCCCAGACAAGGGCTGCCGCTCTATCCAGACTGAGCTACGGGCCCCGAACCGTCCCGAACCAAGGTTCTGTTAACTCTTCCCATCACTCCGCCAAGTCAGCTCGGCCTGGATAATGGTGCTCAATCACCTCTTCCCATTAGGTGGAGATTCTTGCGCTCTACAAAGCGCGCTTGTTAGCTCTCAAGACTGTTGTGCGTATTCGGCCCTCTACAGGCGTGAGCCCTTTCTTGAAACTCGGGACCCCACTTCAGCTGTTTCGCAGACAGGGACTTCCACTGGCGTAGCAGTTTAGCCATGTTGGGCGAAGAATTCCTTCGGGTCCACTAGATGGACACGCCTTCCCTTCTTTCCTAGTTCCTCAGCAACCTTTTCATTGGTCGTGAAGAAACAGCCATCGCCAGTAAAGAACCGCAGGACCCCGTGCGACTCCTCGTTGCACACCATGAAGTTCGGCATTCCCTTATCGTCGTCCAGGTCCTTTCCGCAAATGGGACACTTGAGCTCCACCCACATCTTCAGAACCCAACCATAGCCAACGTGCTTACATCTATAAGGAAACATCCTATCGAACAACCAAGGGTTTCCACGATGGCCGATGAGAAGATTATGATCAAGACAAAGCACGGCGAGCTGAGCCTGGACCAGCTGGCTGAGGTCCAGCCTGGCATGGCGCGGCTGATGAAAGAGATAGGCGAACGCTACCACATACTCTACTACGCAGCTAAGGGAGGAAACTGGATGCTGGCAGCCCACCAGCTAAGCCAGATCATCAACCTCCAGAAAGTAGCAGCGACACTAAGACCCAGGTTCGCAGAGGACCTGACCAACTTCATCAAACAATACCTCAACCCGATAATGGACGCGATACGGGCCAAGGACTGGAACAGGTTCGAAGAAGCCTACAAGAAGGGAATAGACGGAAGCAACCAGTACCACGAGAAATATGGCTACGGCCACATCCGCTACGTGCTGCCCAAGAACCCGCCGGAATTCTACGACCTAACACACCACGAATAGCCCTCTGGCAATAATCGAGCAAAACGCCTGGTCTGCACACGCCACTACGCTAGCTTCAACATTCTAGCCGGCCGCAGGCGCGACTGGAACCAACCGTGCTCTAAACTCTCTCCTCTGAACGCGCCTCCGTCTCAGATTCCTAGGCCTGGTACGAAGACTCATACGTCTACCCGAGCGGGACAATAGGAAAATCCTCCTAATATACTCGGCTGATGCCGCATTCTTGATTGACCCTAAGGTCTGGGAATATGTCCGGCAGGTCATCCAGAAGTCAGTTGCGGTATGCGGGGCACATCTGCGGTCAGTAGTTTTGTTCGGGAGTGCTGCTAGAGGACAGTTTTCCGAAGGGGTCAGCGATGTTGACCTCATCCTAGTCGTCTCGGACGACACTCCGAATCAGGTTGTGAGAAAACTAGACACAGAACTGGAACGTTTCGAGGCCACCAAGGGGCCGATGAAGCATAGAAGTCACTTCC
>CAYIBO010000208.1:316-1562 GCA_964361545.1 uncultured Candidatus Bathyarchaeia archaeon | reverse complement strand
GATTCGACTCCCGTACGACTCGGATGTGGACTTTCAGGGTTCACTCGCGTCGACCACGCAAAAGAGCTTGCCCTCCGGGTCTGCGAGGATAACGTAATCCTCACCTTCCTGTGCAGGCCTGTGAAGAGTCGCCCCAAGCTTGAGCAACCTCTCCACCTCCGCCTTCTGGTCAGTGGCGTAAAGGTCTAGGTGCATGCGGTTTTTGCCGAACTTTAATTCGTCTGTTTGTTGCACGGACACGTTCGGACTGGTGCCTGAAGGGTCCTTCAGGATCACGAAATCGCCCTCGGCTGCCCTTCGGGGAACATAGTGAAGTGCTTCCTGCCAGAAGGCGACCGTCTTGTCGAAGTCCTTACAGTTGATAACAAACGAACCGATTTTCAGCATTTTCAGAAGATACGGCTCCGGGACGATAAAAAGCCTGTCGGGATGGTTCCGATTCAGGTTACGTCAGACCCTTGGCTCCTGAGCCTTTCTACAGCCCTCGCACGAGCACGCATGGCCTCGACCTCGCGATTGCGCGGCTCAGCACTAGTCACCAGCGAACCCAAGAGATTACGGGCCACGGCAGTCACCTCCTCAACAGCGCGGTCGAATGCTGCCTCATTGGCCTTTGAAGGCTCGTTGAATCCCCAGAGTTTTCTAACAAATTGGAGAGAGGCTCCTCGAATCTCCTCCTCTGTGGCGGGAGCGTCGAAGTTAAACAAGGTCTTGATATTTCGGCACATAGAGTTCGCTTCCGAACCAGTACATTACGCCCGGACCGCTATTATCTGAAAAATGCTTTTGCGTTTACTGCTTCTCGTCAATCCTGAGCATCAGGCGCTGCAACATAGAAAAACGCTAAGCCGTGTCCGTGTCGTACACATCCTCATCCTCTAGGTGGAATGCCTCATACTGGATGTCCCGTAGGCACTTAGGGCACACAAGCGTCAGAACTGGGTGCAGGCTGGATGTCACTTGCGTCACGCATATTCCAGATCGCACGTATGAAGAGTCCAGCAGTGAGAGGCAGGACTGGAAAGATTATGACTGCGGCCCGACCTGCAGAGAAGGATCCTATAACAAGCGCTTCAAGTGTGAATAATGGTGCTGCCTCCAGACTAACCAGAAGAACTCTATGCGACTGACCGTCTTGTCTAGATTTCAAGTAGCCACAGGTCTTCCTGAAGGCCCTCGGTAGGAGCAAGGTAATCGGGGTCCCGTTCCAAGGGAGAACGCTATCCAAAGACGAAGTCGTGAAGAT
>CAYIBO010000208.1:0-306 GCA_964361545.1 uncultured Candidatus Bathyarchaeia archaeon | reverse complement strand
GAGCAAGGTAATCGTCCACAAACCCCAGACAGGGCTCCATCTCCAGAACTGCCAGACTATGATGAGAAGAGGAAACGGTAGCCATGTAGGGAGTGGGATGAACCACCATGTTCCTTGACTATACGCTGCACCCCAGTATAGGAAAACTATTCCCGCTACCACCGCTAGAGCCACTAGCTCCCACGGGACTCTAGAAATCCTCATAGTTTGAGGGGTGAAGACCACTTTGCTCATTAGAAGAAAATGTAACTAGGCTTTTGTTCCTCTAGGTTCCATACTGAAGCATTAACTCTTCAGGTTCAACCC
>CAYIBO010000207.1:1191-1572 GCA_964361545.1 uncultured Candidatus Bathyarchaeia archaeon | reverse complement strand
CAAAGTCTCTCAAACAAGTCGTGTAGGATCGTATTACCCCCGGAAGGGAAGAGGCACGGAGGACGGAAGCGTGGAAATGATAAAGCTTCTTCTCGCCCACGGAGCAGATGTGAATGCTAGGACGAAGGATAGAAAGACAGCCCTTGCCTTTGCAGTGGCAAGAAACCATCACGATGCTTTCGAGCTGTTGAAACGCCACGATACCAGAGAGTAGCGTACACATTTACTTGGTGTGTTTTATATCACAACACGATTTCTCGAAGCCAGCGGCCGTAGTCTAGCCTGGTCTAGGACATAGCACAGAGGCGTCTAGTGGCCTTCCAAGCCAACGACCCGGGAGACCGTTCACCCTGAACGGTCCGGGAGTTCAAATCCCGGCGG
>CAYIBO010000207.1:0-1181 GCA_964361545.1 uncultured Candidatus Bathyarchaeia archaeon | reverse complement strand
AGAACAAATTCGGGACACGTGAGAACTTCTCCGGCCGATTAGGAAGCCGAGGACGGTCTCGGAGGGCTAAAGCCTCCTCCACGTATACACCCAGAAACAAGCTGCTCCACCTTTGAAGGCGACCTTATGGCCCGGAGAGTTACATGGTCGTCTCCCGTGTCCACTAGGAGGTTTCCGATTCCGAACATACGTCCGATAACAGACTGGTTGATTTCAATCCTCTCGACCCTGCTATAGGGCATGTACTGGACGCGCTTCCGAAGAATTCCTTCCGCAACACCAACCCTGTGATCATAGATGGTGTACTTGTGGCTCAGCCGTCGCAATTCCGAGAACAGGAACGTAAAGACGGCGAGCGTGGCCAGGGCCGCTGACACGGTGACGGTGAAGCTATAGCTGACAAGGCTGGCAGGGAGAAATCCCGCGAGGCTTGCGACGGCTCCCGCAAGGAACAGAAATACCAGAACATAGTAGTGTGCCGAGAGTAACCGTGAAGGCCTGACCTGGGCCAAGATCGTCTCGGACAACTGCCCACCCATAGAGAAGGCCATTCTGGAAAGGATACTCTAACTCTGGTGTTACCCAAACCAAGCAATGCTTAGAGTCCGCTGAAACCCCTCTTGTAGCTCGTCCAGAACCTAGAGTGTGTGCGGTGACCATGGAGCCCTCGGACCGCTCCAATCTAGCGAACGCAGGAGCTTACGGGCGCTTGATGTTCGTCAAGCGGAGCTTGAACTGCAATGTCTTCCCTGCCATCGGATGGTTCCCTTTCTTCCCATAGGCCTTCTCAGGTGGAATGGTGACCTCTTTCTCCTCGTTGACCATCATTCCCATCAATGCCTCCTCAAACCCTGAAATTACCTTCCCAGTACCAAGTGTAACTTGGAGGGGTTTGTAGTCCCGTGCCCTGTTGTAAAGCCCTGCGGCCACGGCTTCCTTCTCCATTGAAGTGTCGAAAACCTTTCCGCCAGGATATCGCCCTACGTAGTGGACGTAGATGGTGTCGCCTTTCTGCGCCCTCAGTTGAGTAGTGCTCAAATGAATCCTCGTTTTTTGATGCAAGTCCCACGTAAATAACTGACGGCTTCAACTCAGAGAAGCAGAGCGATTAGCGTTTTCGTTTCGCGGTCTTACCTGCCTCGTATTCGTCCTTCAACAGTCCCAAGACAATGCTGTCATGG
>CAYIBO010000206.1:0-1592 GCA_964361545.1 uncultured Candidatus Bathyarchaeia archaeon | reverse complement strand
CAGGTGAACAGAGGGGGAGATCCGATGGACGCTTTCGAGCTGTGGGACAACATCGATCAGGAAGATGCTATTTCAAAGGTCGGTCTTGCTATAGGCCAGAATCTAACGAGCAAAACTTTCGTTTCGGGATTGTCGAATCTGATGAACGCCATCGTTGACCCGGAGCGGTACGGTCCAACATTTGCAACAAGGCTGGCTGGAAGCGTAGTTCCTGCCGGCGTGGCCGCCGTGGCAAGAACGGCCGATCCAGGCTTGCACAGGCCGACTGGACCGATTGAAGCAGTAAGGGGGCGCATCCCTGGATTGTCTTTCTCGGTTCCGGCCCTGCGCGATACATGGGGAAGGCCGGTCATCATCAAAGAGACTGGCCCCGAGCGCCTATTGTCGCCTATTCGCAGAACGCAGTATGTTGACGACAAGTCCACGCAGGAATTAATCAGGCTTGGCGTAAGCCCCGGAACGCCACAGCGCAAGTTGGCAAAAGTGGAACTTGAGCCGGATGAGTATGAGACTCTCGAAGCAGCGGCTCGAAAGAGCGGGCTCTCCATTAAGGAAGCATTGAGACAGGCAGCCCTCAAGTGGGCCACGGAAGAATCTGGTATAGACCCGAAGGATCCCATATTCGACATCGCCCTTGGAAGAAGAAAACCTCTTGAGGTCAGACTGAAGGGTGGAGCTTTTGGGAAGGCGAGGAAGGTCTCAGAGGAAGTCGATGAGGCCGTCTACGACGAAGAGTGACATCGACTGAGGCTTTTCATCGATTCTGGACCGTTTGTGGCGCTGTACTACAAGGACGACCAGCATCATGGTGAGGCTGTTGACTCGTTCGCGAAAATGGCCAGGCATGAGATTCGGTATAGGAAGCTCTACACTTCAGACTACATTCTTGACGAAGCAATCACAGCCTGTAGGCGTAGGACAAAGAGCCATGAACTCTCCATACGGC
The DNA here is from genome assembly GCA_964361545.1 of uncultured Candidatus Bathyarchaeia archaeon. Classification (GTDB taxonomy): domain Archaea; phylum Thermoproteota; class Bathyarchaeia; order 40CM-2-53-6; family 40CM-2-53-6; genus BA-19. The sequence continues at coordinate 646 of CAYIBO010000206.1, read as the reverse complement.
TGGGAACAGACATCCTCTCGTCTAGGTCGATAGTCATGCTCAAGGTTGACGAGAAGACTATCCAGGAGTCCTGGGAACTTTACAAGGAGAGGAAAGACGTGAAACTCAGCTTCACAGATGCTACGTGTGTGACCCTAGCTAAGATGAACGGGATCATAGACATTTTCACTTATAACGCTCGAGAGTTTCGGCCTGTGAACCTCAACGTGGTCACCGGCCTTTAGCATGATTGTCGCCGGTTAGCGATTGGAAGTGGACCCTACAGAAGACTATAATCTTCCCTTTCTAGCTTTGACAGACCTGGGAGGCACGGCTTATTGATAGAGCCTATCATCAGGAAGAATTGGAGACCATTGTGAAGCCTGTGCCGACTGATGCATTCGAGGGGAAGAGGGTCCTGGTCTCTGGCGGGTCAGGGTTCTTGGGGAGTTGGATTTGCGATGTTCTCGTCTTGTCAGGCGCGAAGGTTGTTTGCTTGGATAATGTGTCGACGGGCTTGTTTGAAAACGTTGACCATTAGAAGGCTGTGAAGGGCTTTGAGTTTGAGAGAGCCGGTGTGAGTTCGTACGTTGGCCGCGGCGGGTTTGACCTCGCCTTTCACTTGGCCAGCAGGCCCTCCCCAGAGAATTGTCAGAAACATCCTGTG
>CAYIBO010000205.1:0-1602 GCA_964361545.1 uncultured Candidatus Bathyarchaeia archaeon | reverse complement strand
GGTGGTCTATCTGGGAGTGATACTTCTAATTGCGACTCCTATCTTCCGCGTGGCAATATCGGTAGTGTACTTTGGGCTGGAGAAGGACCGAGAATACGTGGGCATAACTTTGCTCGTTCTGGCCATGCTGGTCTTCAGCGTGCTCTATCAAGCTGTCGCGTAGGAGCAGGTTGGGATTCGGCCAACTGCTATAAGAACGCGTTGAGGTTCAAGTCCGGTAGTCTTGCGGGTTCAGATTCTCGTGATGGGAGTGGTCATATCCGTGGCAGGGCTCCTGGGGATACTGTCAAGTGAGGTCGTGTTCGTGGGGTATTTCACGGCATCCGCAGGCCTCCTGAACATCATCTTGGGCTTCGCCGCCCAAAGAACTTTAGGAGTCACCGTCCCCGCTAACAACACCAAATCTGCCAGACTACTCGTCGATAAAGGGATCGTAAGAACAAGCATCTACCAACTTGCCTTCTTCGACACCAGACTCATCATGAAGAAGCTCTCCTCCGCCAAAGTGACGGTGATCCTAGCACTCGCCCTCTTCCTTGTCGGGTTGCTTTTAGATGGACTGATCGGAGGGCTTAGCGGCGGCCTGACAGGCTACTCAATACAAGAACACTTGACGCAGAGAAAACGTGACAGAATCAGAAAGCAGAACACTGTGAGCACAGTAGGTCGTGGCGACCTCGAATTCGGCTACGATGATCTGGACAAGGTTCACCTCCGGAGCAGCAGCCTCCAGCTCTTCTTCCAGAAGGGAGTAGTCAGGGTCAGCCTTCCAAGGGGCTATGCGAACAAGATGAGAACTACCCTGGAATCAATTCTGCCTGATAAGTATGAGCCGGAGCCTAGTCCGTACTCTGTAAACCCTTGAAGAACAGGGTTAGAAGGGCGGCAATTCCCGTCGCGACCGTTGCGAGTTCGGCAGCGGCTATGACCCTGTTGGGTTCGATGAACAGGGCCCCTCTGCCCGTTGTTTGTACGTAGAACGCCCAGGCCATGAATATCATGCTTGCGAGACCAGTGGCGACTGTGTAGATCCAGAGCCCGCTCCAGAATAGTTTGTTGCGTGAGGACGCCATACTCGGACCATGAGATATGTCGCAATCCGCGCTATTAACATGGCGAGATGCCCAGTCTCCACACGAGAATTCCAGAGACTGGCCATAGACAATTCCCGGGCAGGCTTTTATTCGCAGGACGATTGCAGCCCCAAGCCGGGACCGTAGTCTAGATCGCTTCGCCCACTTCGCGCGAGGTGAGGATAACCAGGATAGGACATCGGGCTCCGGTGCTCACGAGCGGGGAGACCCGAAGGTCGTGGGTTCGAATCCCACCGGTCCCGCTACTTCACAGGGGCTCTTGTACTGTTTAGCTCCTGGTGGATGAGTCCCTTCAGTTGGGGCGGGGATTGCACGCCAGGGATAGGACCGCTCACCTAGGCAACACAGAAAAGTTGCTGACCATTTCTTGCTGGCTCCACCATAACGTGGCGTCAGTGCTGGATGGGGCCACCGTGCCCCTCCCTCCAGGCACGCTTGAACCCCGCCACTCTTCGGTAGAAGCTCAGCAGCATGAGCCCCCAGAGACCCATGTATCCAATGATGGAAT
>CAYIBO010000204.1:0-1618 GCA_964361545.1 uncultured Candidatus Bathyarchaeia archaeon | reverse complement strand
GAGGTTCCACTCGGACACATATCATATGTCTGCGTCTTCGCTGCCATGTTCCTGGCCATCTACGGTAGGAATTCGAGCTGGAACGCTGCCGCCGCCTTTGCCACGGGGCTACTGGCTTCACCTGTACTCTTCCTATGGTCCATCCCGCTCTTCCGGTATACCCTCGCTCTGGGTTTCATCTCCGGCGTAGTAGTAGGCCTGAAGCTTCTGCAGGTCAGACTGGGGCCGGTGCGCTACTGGAGGTTTCAGCTCTTGAGCCGCAGTATTGGAGCGATAATGCTTCCTCACGAGGTCAAGAGCATGCTCTACTACTTGTTCAACAGAAAGAAGAGGTTCCCCGTAACCCCGAAGAACGAGCCGCCTCTCACTCCCCGGGATGTGGCGAGTGTGGCATGGATGACCATCCTCCTCATAGTAGCCTTCCTCCTAGGGATTGGCCTTATGCACCCTGTTGGACTGTTCTACAATCTAGGATGGCTTCTGCCCTTCGCCGTCTCTCCCGCGCTAATCTACCATTTCTCCAAACCAACCCCTCAGGAAGACGCTGACTCGGGCCTGGACTCGTTGTTGGCTACGTGTCTGGAGAAGCGAAGAAATCTGTTCCGATGACAGGTCAGGAATGAGGAGGGTAGATGGCACAGAGGAAATTGTCAAGAAGAACTGCGGACGCTGCGGATTCAGGACCGGATGAACCGGTGGTGAGAGGGTTCTGTTTCACGTATCTTATTTCAGGCCGGTCTCCCCCTCACCACGTTTGAGTTTTGAGGGCACAGACAAGGAGTAGGGAGAGGAGAGCCGTGAACGTTTCTCGGGTCTTTCTAAGGCTGGAGATTGGAATGAACAAGCGTGTTTAACAGACCTGAAGGCCACGCAACATTCTGCGTGGCTTGACTACGGGCCCGTTAATCAATTCCAAATATCAATTCACTATTATTCTCTTAGGGAAGGCCTGTGACAGTTCCAGAACGGACAATGATTCTTTCGTGGAAAAGCTGGTTATCGGGAGCTTTTTACGATAGCTTCTTTTTCGAGCGGGGAGGATCATGGAAACCAAGTCTCAACCCGAGACGGTCATGCGGAGTCCAGCCGCAACCACGAAGGGCAAGCTTCTCGGCTACACTCTTGTCGTGGCTCTGAGCTTAATCTGGGGATTAGCATTCGTGGCAATTAGAAGGGCTGCGTTTGAGCTTAGCCCGGTGAATCTAACTATTATCCGATGGCTGATCGCGTCGGCCGGCTTCCTATTGTTAGCGCCCATCTTTGGGAGGCCCAAAAGGCCCATTCAAAGGCAGCACGTTCCGCGAATCCTCCTCGTCTCTTTCGCGAGTGTTACGGGGTATCATCTTTCACTGAATTATGCAGAGTCCATCGTCTCGTCGGGTCTGGCTGGGCTTCTCATCTCCTTTGGTCCGATTTTTGCCGTCCTGCTCTCTGCAGTTTTCCTCAAAGAGAGGATTGAAACCAGACTAATGCTAGCGCTGGCCTCAGCCGTCGCTGGCGCACTAGTCCTTTCAGTCAACACTGACCTAAACTTTGGGCAGATTACGGGACCGTTAGCAGTCATACTCGCCGCATTCATGTATGGCGTATTCTCGGTAGGCTCAAAGCCGCTCGTGAA
>CAYIBO010000203.1:0-1625 GCA_964361545.1 uncultured Candidatus Bathyarchaeia archaeon | reverse complement strand
TCGAGAGCTGAGGGAGGCCCTCGACACTATGCGCAGAGAGGTCGAGAAGTTCAGGAAAGATCTTGCGGCTGCCACCAAGACTTGGGTGAAGACTACGGGCAGGGTCGTCCACGATGTTACCCCTAAGGTCGCAGCGACCATCGACGAGACCGTGGAACAGACCTCTGAGGCATTCCGGAAGAGTATGACATCGCTGGGAAGGGACACCAAACAGTTCCAGGTCAGTTTCCTGCGCAGCTACAAAAGAGTTCTAGCAAAGCAAATGGAGTATATCGAGAAGAGGCTGAAAGAACTCACAAAATAGCCCTGTTACAGGGCTCAACTATTCTTTGGTTGGGGCTCGTCCCCAGACAGGCAGGCGGTTCTTTCGTCTGAAATAGACGTAGAGGCCCATTCCTATCAGGACCCAGAACAGTCCCAGAAGTCTCCCAAGCTCGTGGGTTGCGATAACCGCCACCCATATCGCACCCGTAACGACAAACCCTACCACTGGCAAGAGCGGTATCTCGACCTCTCCGGATCCTCTCTTGAACCGCAATGAGAGGGGTATTTTGAAGGGCCTAAACCTCGGCCTGTCACGGTTTCGTGTGACGATGAGGCTAGCGTGGGCCTGGACATAAGCTATCAGCGCCCCTACATTGTACAAGCTGCCGAGCAACAGAAGAGGGTCCACCGAGCCCAGTATTCCAAATGAGCTGAGTGCGACGAGGAGAATGCTTCCAACGCCGAAAGTGAAGATAGCCACGTAGGGGGTTCTCCGCCTTCCGTGTACTTTCCCGAACTTTTCCGGTAGTAGCCTGTAGTTTGACAGTGCGTAGAGGGTTCTCGATGAGCCTATGATCCCCGCGTTTGCCCCTATGAGACTGATGGAGCTTCCAAGGATTGCTATCCAACCTGCCATTAGCTGGCCTGCTCCTGGAAGGCTGCTCGCCACTCCTGAAAGAGGGTCCTCCTTCCATGTTGTCGACAGGATTCCTGGCGGCACCATGTTCACAGCCACTAGCGAGATGAACAGATAGAAGGTCACAACGGTGGCGACGGTGAGCATGGTTGCTCTCGGAATCGTCCTCCCAGCAATCCTAGTCTCCTCAGCCGCCTGGGCCACCGCCTCGATGCCAAGGTAGGAGACCATGGCTAGGGTTACGCCCTGAACGAACTCGGACCAGGAGGGGCTCGTTCCGAGGCTGAAGGTGCTAGGCCACCGGAACAAGGCACCCGAGGGTATCAGCACCAGCAGCCCTAGGACGATTAGGATGACCTCGCTCAGAATGCTAAGCAAACTCAGGCTGAGAGTGAAACGGGCAGATTCTCGAATGCCGATGACGTTGAGGAGGGTCAGCCCCCCTAGGAGCAGAATTGCACCTAGTCCGAGCCAGACGGGTTGTTTCAGCCAGGGAGCGAAGTATGAGAGGTAGCCGACTGCGGGGATGGAGAAGATGGCCGCTGTGACAAGGTAGTCGAGGCAGAGCATCCAGCCGGCCAGGAAGCTGACCCCATCCCCAAAAGCTGCCTTGGCGAATGTTGCTGAGCCACCTGCCTGGGGATAGGTCGAAGATAGTTCCGCATAGGTAAGACCCGTCAAGGTGTAGGCTACGGCCGCTACGGCGATGGCAAGAGGAGTGGCA
>CAYIBO010000202.1:0-1628 GCA_964361545.1 uncultured Candidatus Bathyarchaeia archaeon | reverse complement strand
GCCACTATTGCATCGATACTCATCATGACCACAACAGTGGTCCTCATCAACAGGCTCGTCTGGCGACGCCTGCTCAAGAAGGCGGACAAGTACAAGTTCGAGGCTTAGCCAATGACACCAGAGCCCATCATACAAGTTGTGAAACTCACAAAGGCCTTTCCCGGAGAAGAAGGAAAGAACACCACCGTCCTTGATGAAATCTCCTTCGAAGTTGGAAGAGAATTCCTCAGCATCGTCGGGCCCTCGGGCTGCGGAAAGAGCACCCTCCTCCGTATCATCGATGGACTCGACCAGCCAACAAACGGACAGGTCCTGTTCCACGGAAAACCGGTCACGAGTCCCAGTCCGAAGATAGGCGTGATATTCCAAAACTTCGCACTGATACCTTGGAAGACTGTTCTTGGCAATGTAGAGATGGCGCTCGCCTCTCTCCCCATATCCAAAGAAGAACAGATCAAAACGGCAAAGAAGTACATCCAGGAGGTGGGCCTTGAAGGGTTCGAAACCTCCTATCCCAAGGAACTGTCAGGGGGAATGAAGCAGCGCGTCGGCATAGCCCGGGCTCTCGCCTTACAACCCGAGGTTCTCCTCATGGACGAGCCGTTCTCCAGCCTGGACGCCCTTACAGCTGAGAACTTGCGACGAGAAGTTCTCGACATTTGGAGGGACCCCGTATATCCCACCAGTGCTGTGATAATGGTGACACACAACGTCCAAGAGGCGGTCTACATGGCCGACAGGGTCCTAGTCCTCAGCGGACGTCCTGCCAAGATAGTCGATGATGTCCAGATAGACCTGTCCAGGCCAAGAAACCAGCGTGACCCGGGCTTGTATGATTATGCGGACCGAATAGTGTCCAAGATCAGCTAGTGCCCGGTCTTCTCCTCTCTGGGCGACAGCTTCCCCGACTCGCCGTCGTACTGGAAGAGACCTGCGAAGACTCCCCAACTGACGACCAGGTTTATCGCGTTGTGGAGGTCGGTTACGAAGCCAAACTTCTGGCTTACAAACCGGCCAAGCGTGAGCCTGCTCAACTCTCTCTGCTCCTTCAACAGCTTGGTCAACTCGGAAAAGGGCTCCATGGAACCAAGGTGTTCCCGTATGATCTTTCTCCGCTCAGCCATCCGGCTACTCAGGGCCTTCCTTCCAAGCTCGGTGAGGGAAATGTCACCCTGTTGAACCGATACGAGACCAAGATATTCTGCTGTGTCTATGATGGGAAGAAGTTCGTCAATATCCACCCTCAAGTCAATGTTCAGGTTCGCGACATCCGTTTTGCCATTGTAAGCTCTCACAAGATCCAAGAGACCGAAAACTTGGTTGACACCAGCGGAGGGCAGCAATTATTCCACACGCGGCTACTCGAAAGGAAAGGTTAAAGGGATTTCCGAACTCCCATCAATGAGTCTCAGCCCGCTCTCCTCAAGCGGCAGAATTCTGCAAATACTGCAAGTTAGAGGAACTGTAACCTTTCCAGACCAAGACAACGCCTGCCAGAGCGGTCGCCTGTATCAGAACGCTTACCATGACAAGGGTGGTCCAGCCCAAGGGGAAGAGCAGTCCTCCAAGAGTAGACCCTAAGGCTGCTCCTAGCGAGAAGGACAGGTTCAATCCACCGTAGGCGAACC
>CAYIBO010000201.1:0-1646 GCA_964361545.1 uncultured Candidatus Bathyarchaeia archaeon | reverse complement strand
GTCCAGCCCTTTCCTAGGGAACTCTCCGAAATCGCTCCAGGCCAATTCAGCGCCCCAAACAGCCACAATCGCCCGAAACACTCACCAGACAGAGAACCACTACGGTCAAAGAGAAAATTATTCCACCAAAGCTTGTGACACAAAACTGGAGACTCCCGGAGCCGACTTGAACCTAACAAACAGGACGGATGGGCGAAGGCGTTGCCTTTGCCTAAGCCGGAGAATTACTTGGAGCGTATTGGGGAAAGATACTTGGTGTCCAGCTTTTTCGCTTTCTGGATCATTTCAGCGTCGATGCCGGTGGTGACCGGCTGGCTTGAGAACCAGGCGTCCAGAATCTCCTTAGCCACGGCAGGAGAAGTGCTCCGGAGGCTCATAGCTAGAACGTTCGCGTCGTCCCAGAGACGTGCACCCTTGGCAGTTTCAGAGTCCCAGCACAGTGCCGCCCTGACCCCAGGAATCTTGTTCGCTGCGATGGTTACCCCTGTGCCCGTCCAGCAGAAGAGTATGCCTTGGTCTGCCCTGCCTTGACTGACTTCGAGAGCCACCTTTTCTCCCACATCTGGCCAGCCCATAGGCTCACCCTCCAAGGGCCCAAACAGTTCCACTTGATGACCTCGCTTCTTCAGCTCCCCGACCACAAGATCGGTTAGGGCAGTTTTCTCGTCGCTTCCAACAGCCAGCTTCAAAGCCAGTCTACGCGCATGCCCGCCCCTAACATAGGTCTTACCACGGGAAGGCTAAAGTTCCCACACCCGGATTGCTCGGGGCATGAAGCGGGCGAAGCCAGTGAGTGCTTCCAAGACCATACTGTCCATGCAGATGCTGCCCGTTGACGCCAACCCCATGGGCAATGTACACGGAGGAACAATACTCAAACTAGTAGACACGGCCGCAGCCGTAGCGGCACTACGTCACGCCCGGACCAATGTGGTTTCGGCCAGCATCGACCGCATGGACTTCTACCATCCGGTCTACGTTGGAAACCTTCTGATCTTGAAAGCGTCTGTCAACTATGGCGGGAGGACATCGATGGAGGTGGGGGTCCGTATCGAGGCTGAGGACCTGAAGACCGGGAAGGTCACTCACACCGGGTCGTCCTACGTTACGTATGTCGCCCTTGACGAGAAGGGCAAGCCAACCCCAGTCCCACAGGTCATTCCCGAAACGCCTGAGGAGAAGAGGAGATGGCGCGAGGGCAAGGAGCGCAGAGAGCAGCGCCTCAGGGACCTAGCCCATAGAGCCGGGAAGGGAAAGGACTAGGGGACTAGCGATGAAAGTGGTGGTCATTGGTTTTGGAATGATGGGACGCCAGATAGCACAGGTCTTCGCCCAGCACGGCTTCGAAGTCATGGCAACGGACGAGAACGAGGAAGTGCTGCAAGCAGGTTTAGAGGAGATCGAGAAAGGACCCTACGGCGTTAGGGCCGCAGTTTCTCGAGGAAAGATTTCTGCAGAGGAAGCAGAGCGGGCGTTGAAGAGGGTCCGGACCACGCTCGTGGTGGAACAAGCTTGCTTGGAAGCAGATCTAGTGGTTGAAGCTGTCTATGAAGACCTAGACCTGAAGCAGCGAATATTCCAACAGATCGACAACGCCAGCCAGCCCAGCTGCATACTCGCATCCAACACCTCCACGTTGGGAATCG
>CAYIBO010000200.1:0-1654 GCA_964361545.1 uncultured Candidatus Bathyarchaeia archaeon | reverse complement strand
GGTTCCCGACGTACGCAGCTATCCTCAGCGGCCACTTCCAAACGCCTTCGTCCCGCGGGACGACAAACCCGATCAGGCTTCCACTGGCCGATGAGGCGTTCTTCAAGAGCGGGTCCACTTCAGGATAGCAACAAATCACCTTGTCCATCACGACCACATCCGACAAGGGCAAGTCCGCAAGTGCAGCGTTTCCCAACTCGAACTTGGCTCTGTCTTGATAACCGCGTTCAGCTGCAAGCTCGCTGGCTTTTCTTATCATCGCGGGGGAGAGGTCAATTCCAACGCAGGATGAAGCTCCGTTCTTCAGGGTTTCTATGGCGAACGCTCCCGTGCCGCAGCCAAGGTCCATGATTCTCTTTCCCGACACTCCTTCTCCTACGAGCCAGCTCATGAGAATCCGGCTACTTCGAGAGAGTCCCAGTCTCTTGTACCGGCAGCAGTAGTCACAAGCGGTAGCGTCGTCGAAGTCTTCCGCAATGGCTTCCTCAACTTCGCTACGGGTAGGAGGCATGGGTTGATTCAGATGGCGAAACCCTTGCTCTTGACTTTTGAGGTCGGAAGTTGCTTTTTCCATTACCTTCTGGTTCTGATCAGGACCAGTGCCAGAAGGATGGAGGCGAAGAGTACTGCCAGCATCAGGAGGGTCTTGTTCCTCTCCCAGATGGCGAGAGTGGCGTTTAGACGGGTGAGGGGATTCGAGGACGTGAGCATCTTGAACAGGGCCTCGGCTTCGTCCCGCTGGAATAATCCCCCGTCCGCCATCACGTCTCCGCTTTGGGTCTTCTCGAACCTGTGCCGTTTCACCCAGAAGGAGGCGTGTACTCCTGATTTGAGCCATAGTTCAAACTCTTCCTGTTGATGGGCCAATCGTTCTCACCGATACTTTATCGAGATGTAGTATAGGACCCTATCCCCTCCCTCAAGCAGCCGCACCCCCAGGTTGACAGTGTCGCTGGTCTGGGCTCCCCAGGAATCTATCGAGGATCCAGCATAGCCCTTGTCCACCCTCAGGAAGTTGATGAAGGCCCGAATGGTAGCATTGGCCGAGTCCCATTGGGATTCGTCGATGTATGTTGATGTTGATGTCTGGTTTTCCTTATCCCCACGCACCATTGTCCAGTTGGCGATGTTCGTGAAGGGCGAGGAGGCGAACCGGAATTCGTCGTAGATCCGTCCCAGCCTCTCCTCAGGGGTCTTGGTAGGAACCTGCGTCCCCTTCATGGCGTTGAAGGCTTGGAGGCTCGGATTCAGAGACGACTCGTCCCCGACTCCGACGTTCCGGCCGGTTTTCGCGTCTACTGCTCCGATGAAGGGCATCTTGGCAATCACGCCCTCAGTGGTGTAGACTGGTATGAAGTAGACTAGTTCGCCCCCGACGGAGTAGAGGAGTATGTTTCCGAACCTGGAGTTGGGCAGCAGCTGCAGCCGGCTCTTCACAGTCTGCTCAGTCTCGAACGCTTGCAAGGCCGCTGAGGGTCCCACAAAGGTCTCGTTTCCCCTAATCTGGTAAAGAATCATCTCCCCCAAACGGTCCCCTCCCAGCGCAACATACAACCCGGACAGGTTCTTCCCGGGGGAAGCCTTGAACTCCGCCAGCTGGAGGCCTACGAACTTGATGTCTCCGCCTATGTTCATCAGAACAAAGAAGACCTCC
>CAYIBO010000199.1:0-1671 GCA_964361545.1 uncultured Candidatus Bathyarchaeia archaeon | reverse complement strand
ATGTTATGGGTACTAGTTGTGTCGGCTCTCCTGTGGCCGGGTCCGCGTACCAGTTGCAGTTGCAGACGCTGGCCATTCCCCTGAAGAGAATTGTCACGAAGGATAGTACTACAGTTGCCCCGACCCAGGCTTTGCTGGTCTCAAAGATGTCTTTCTTAGCGAAGTAGAGTCCGAGACAGGCCAGGCCGAATAGTCCAAGTCCTATGACAATTAGGTCGCTTGCTGCCAGTGCTGGGCCGAGGGGGCCCAGTATGGGAACGATTGGGTCTAGTAGGCTCATGCGTTTCTTGCTCCAGTCGGCTCGACCATCTTCTCCCGTTTGACACGGTCCAGGAGCATCTGTGGGTTGAGGTAGTAGGACCGAATGACTTCGACCACATCTTTGAAGTCGCGGACGTTGTTGCGCACCATCCATTCCAGCACGAGGCGTCTGTTGTTGAGCTCCTCCATGACCTCCTCATGCTTGTAGCCGTGGCGTTTCATTATGTTCTCCAGGATGTAGCTTCGACCGTAGAAGACGTACGTGTCTGTCTTCGGGTTCCACTTGAAAACATCGTTTGTGAGAACGTCCTTGGTGGTGGGGTCCAGCCCGACCACTTCCGCAATGTTGACCATGCGTCGGACGCTCTTTTCGCCCACCTGGACACGGGTCTGTACGCCTATCACGTCGATTGTCGGGATGAGAGGTCTGGGTATGTTCATGGGTTCTGACTCCAGCCGGTGTATGGCTGCTTCAGCCGAGTCCGCGTGCAGCGTCGCCAGGCCTCCGTGACCCGTGGCGATGGCCTGCATCAGTGTGTAGGCTTCCGCACCTCTCACTTCTCCGACGATGATGTATTCTGGCCGCTGTCTCATGGCGTTCTTCAACAGGTCGAAGAGGGTGATCTCTGAGACCTCGCCTGTTACGCCGAATCCCATCCTCACTACTGAGCTGAGCCAGTTCTCGTGTGGAAGCTGAATCTCGGACGTGTCTTCGATGGAGACGATTTTGGCGTTGGGCTTGATGAACATGGCCAGAGTGTTGATGGTTGTTGTCTTGCCAGACGCTGTTCCTCCCACGATGAGGGCCGAGGCTTGTTTTTCGATGATGTACCAGTACCAAGCCGCCATCTCCGCGGAGAGCGTGTTGTAGATTATCAGGTCTGTGCAGGTCAGGGGCCTCTCTCTGAACTTTCGGATTGTGAAGGTGGACCCGCGCCGTGTAACCTCTTTCTCATAGGTCATCTGTATACGGCTACCATCAGGAAGTGTCGCGTCTAGTACAGGCTGTGCAATGCTTATGGCCCGCCCGGTCATGTAGGCGAGCTTGAGAGTGAACTTGTCCAGCTCCTCGGCCGTCTGGAACACTACGTTAGTGGGTGTGGACTCGTGCTTGCGGTGCCATATGTAGATGGGAATGCCGAAACCGTTGCAGGAAATATCCTCTATCCACGGGTCCCGCATCAGCGGATCTATCTTGTCAAAGTGCACAAAGTCCCGGACAACGTAGTACATCAACCGGTCAAGAGAGTCCCCAGTGACTTTGATCTTGTAGTTCTTGATTATCTTCTCAACTAGCTTCCTGATGTAGGCTGCCGCGTTTTGGTTGCCACCGAGCCTTTTGACGTCAACGTCTAGCTCCTCAATGAGAAGCTCTCCAATTTCCTTCAGTTTCTTCTTCTCGTCGTCGGT
>CAYIBO010000198.1:0-1709 GCA_964361545.1 uncultured Candidatus Bathyarchaeia archaeon | reverse complement strand
GAAACAAGGCAAGGGGTCTCGGTCCCTGCATCTCGAACTTGGTGCGAAAGTGCCTCAGGACCTCTTTGCCGGATACGCTGGTGCAGTAAACCCCCCTACATCACACTAAGCAGAAGAGCCCACAGAGACAGCCGGTTGTATTCCTCAAATGCAGGGGAGTGGGCGAACAGGCTTATTAGTGGGACCATAGTATTACTATGGTAGCATATGGCGTGGGGCCCGATGGTACGCAAAATCAGCGTGTCTCTATCAGGTGAGATGGACAGGGTTCTCGAATCCCTCAGCCGGGAAACCAACCTACCGAAAAGCCGCCTTATTGATACGTATCTAAGGGAGAATCCGGTCATCAGGAGAAAGCTGTCTGAATATCGAGTAGTCGAGATTACAAACTGCACGGTCTGCAACAAGGAGCTGTCCGCGAAGGATGTGAGGATCGACACCCCGAAATATGGCACCCTCTGCCTAGACTGCTGGTCCAAGAGAGTTGGAGAGTTTGTCGAGAAGAACCCGGTATCAGACAGGCATTCACACGCGAAGGACTACCTCCATGGTCGCGGATTGCCCCCAGTAACCATCAACATAACGCGACACGACCCTGAACCCCAGGTCCTCGTAGAAAGGAACATTCTCCTCATCACTCTCCAGAACAACCCTGCCATAGCCGTACTCGACAGCTTTCAGAACCGCGAAACGGACAAGTTCGCTTCCGTAACCTCTAGACCAGAAGCCTTCCCTGACACCGACGCGGCTGAGGTTGAGGTGATCCTTCCTTTTTCGGATGCAGAGAATGCCCACTATGGTCCCGTTGTCGTCAACCACATACGACTCGTAACCGGCTCGGTCTCTTTCCAAGTAGAACCAGAGGTCAAGCCTCTTTCCGTTAGAGTCATAATCAAACCTGCGCTTCCCCGTCCTGAAATCCTGGACACAGTCTGCTTCGAGAATCCTTCGTATCCTCAACCGGGCTCCACAAACAGAAGGGTCGGACCGTGCACTGCAAAATGAAGCTTGCGAGTATTATGGCCCTATCTCCACTCTGCGGATCAAGCCAGACAGACTCTGGTCCTTGACCGTCGGCGAATCTCCCACTGACCTCTTCTGACCCGAATCACCTTCAGAGAATCCGCTACTTCCGCACCTACCAGCAAACCCCGACGGCGGATACATACTCCTAGAAACCATCAGCCAACTACAATTCGACCGAGAGAGACAAGCTGACAACAACGGCACCCTAAGAACCCACAACCGGCCAGACGTCCCAGGCTGGTTCTACACCAGCACAGCAGACCAGGTCTACTACTACTTCCTAGCCATCCTAAACACAACCGCAGAACTGAGACCTCTCTACGCGGAGTACTTGGAACTCGTACGGGCCCAAAGGCCGGCTCTAGGCCTTGACGAGAAGTTGCTGAGATCGCTGAACATCGACAGGGACCTTCTGATAACATACCCCATTAGACAAGGCCCGTGCCTGGTACGAAACTGCCTCCCGAGATGCTTTCGCAGGATACGCCCCTGCGGCCAATCCCACCTACATCACAATTAGCGTAAGAGCCCACCGAGACCGGTTCGTCTCCGAAGTACCCGCCAAAAGCCACGGCTCAATATTCAAAATTCTCATTCCGGAATCTTCTGAATGATTCAGACCTCTCCCACGTCCTGGACCATGAAAACCAGGTATTCGTCTCCCGTCGGGGGCTGTTAGGCTC
>CAYIBO010000197.1:0-1712 GCA_964361545.1 uncultured Candidatus Bathyarchaeia archaeon | reverse complement strand
AACCTGAGAACATGCTACAATATGATGACAAACCCCAAGGTCGACCTCCGGACCCGGGAGAGATGGGCCCAGAAACATGCGTACGCGGCGCACGCGTTGAGCTTGCTACTGAAGGACCGCCAGTTGAGGGATTGGGAGAAGAGGCTGCGGGAGCTGGAAGTAGCGGGAGGAATCCGACCGGGAACACCGAGCGTCCAATACCCAATCAGCTCTCTCTCACCAAGCCCGGAGCCCAGACGCGGAAAGAGTCCGGGTGGTGCCGGAAAGACTGGGAGCGGGTCCGGGTAGGTGTCCGGCTCCGTCAGATGGAAGATTGACCGTTACTATGAGGAGCTGTTGAGGGCCAGGGAGCTTGAAAAGGCGAAGAAACGTCCCTTCCTGGCCGGTGATGTGGTGGAGTTCTGCGAGAAACAGCTAGGCTTCAAGCCCACATCGTACCAGGAGAAGCTGCTGCGAGACACTTCACGGTTTGTGGTGGCCAGATGGTCCCGCCAGAGTGGCAAATCCACCTCCGTAGGGGCATTGATTCTATACCAGGCGCTCACCCGCCCGGGAAGCAGGATCCTCGTTCTGGCTCCCAGCCTACGCCAAAGCAGATGGATCATAGGGAAAGTATCCTCGTTTCTGGCAAGGCTACCTAGCAGGCTCGTCGCCGGCAGGGTCCTCAAAACCCGCGTCGAGCTGGTCAACGGGTCTGTCATCGAAGCGTTTCCCAACAGTCCAGAGACAGTGAGAGGTGAGACGGCTCACATGGTCTTCATCGATGAGTGGGGATACGTTCCCAACGACGACGAGCTGTACGACGCGATAATTTACTCTTTGAGTACGACTAACGGAAGGTTCCTGGCCACCAGTACTCCAGGGTCCCGGGACACGCTGTTCTATGCCATGTGCACCGATGACACGAAATTCCCGGGTGTATCCCGGCACCACGTGACCTACCGAGACGCTTTGGAGCCTAATGGACCCTTGAAGGGCGAGATCCTGGAACAGATACGTCAGCAGATGGGATCCCAGCCCTGGCGGTGGAGAAGAGAGATGGAGGCAGAATTCACAGACGACGAAGACGCCTGGCTGCCCTACGACCTAATCATGAAATGTGTTGATGAGAGCTATGAGTATCTCACAGACGACGACCTCGTCTAGCGGAAACTGAGGATGCGAACCGAGCCTTCGAGGTTTCGAACAGGGTCCTGAGCTTCCTCAGATAGCCGGGGTCCTTTGTGGTGAACACCGCCCAGAAGTAGCGGGTATCGAAGAGCACTACTCTTCTTCTCGCATCTTATCTAATAGCCTGAAGGCTTCTTCCTTCGAAAGCACTGCTGGTTCCCGCAAGGTCGTGGAGGGAACGCTTGAGCACTCTGATCAGCTCGCGGGCTGTAGTGATCTTGGTCCTACCAAGGTTCTTGATTTCCAGTAAATCTCTGTCTCCCGTGACAAGGAAGTCTGCGTCTCCTTCAACGGCACAGTCTAGAAACTTCTGGTCGTCCGGGTCTCTACACTTCACCTCAGCGCTTGGTGGTGCCAGGACGATCTCTGAAATCGAGACCATGAGTTGGAAGACGTTTAGGACTTCCAACGGGGTCAGCTTGAACTTGGACGCTGCAAGGGTTTCTCTGAGCTCTTGAAGAGTGTCTAGGCTGGAGACAAGAGTGATCTTGCCTTTGAGGACCTCGTCGAGGATTCTGGCCTCGTTTCCAGTTTCGAAGAAA
>CAYIBO010000196.1:0-1743 GCA_964361545.1 uncultured Candidatus Bathyarchaeia archaeon | reverse complement strand
GCACCTGTACCACACTGTCCCTTCAGTGCTCACCTCGTGTACCACCAGGTTAAACGCTCCGAAGACAATAGTTGTGAACGAGGGATGAACGTGGCCAAGGACGAGAAGGCCCAAGCTACCGTTCTCGAAGTTCCCAAGGCCCAGCCTAAGGCTCTGGTCGTGGTCGTCCCCGAACTCTGCAAGGGCTGTGAGCTATGCATCTACGCATGCCCAAGCGGAAACCTCGTCCTGAACCACAACCTCAACAGAAAGGGATACCACCCGGTGGTCTTCTCCTACCAAGGGACACGGGGACCCTGCTCAGCCTGCGGGATATGCTACTGGGTCTGCCCCGACCTAGCGATAGCAGAGGTGAGGAGGCTGAGGCAATGACTGAAAGGGTCCTCATGAAAGGCAACGAGGCCATAGCCTACGGCTCGCTGAACGCCGGGCTGAACGCCTACTTCGCCTATCCCATCACACCCTCGACAGAGACCCCTGAGACACTGGCTCGAGAATTCGGGAGCCCTCAGTATCCCAAGTTCAAGGTCTTCCTTCAAGCGGCCAGCGAACTCGAAGCAGTCAACATGACCCTGGGAGCCGCCTGCACAGGCGCACTGGCCATGACAGCCACTTCCAGCCCAGGTTTCAGCCTCAAACAAGAAGCCATCTCCTACGCGGCCGGGATGGAGGTTCCCTTCGTCGTTGTCAACGTAAACCGCGGGGGACCCGGTCTCGGAAACCTCGGCGTGGAACAATCCGACTACTTCCAGACAGTCAAGGGAGGCGGACACGGAGGCTACCAGCTAATCGTCCTAGCCCCAAACAGCGTCCAGGAAATGTTCGACCTTCCGAAGCTGGCCTTCGACCTGGCGTTCAAGTACAGAAACCCCGTCATCCTCCTCGCCGACGCGTTCCTAGGCCAGTTGAAAGAGGACATACAGGTCCCTACCACAAACAACGGAACATCCCACGACACCTCCTGGGCCACGCTGGGGTCGAAAAATGGAACCCGGCACATCCTCAACTCCCTCCACCTCGACCCCGACGCACAGGAAAAGCACGAAAGTGGGCTACACGAGAAGTATCAACGGATGAGGAGCGAGGTCATCTCTGAAAGCTTCCTCACAGATGATGCAGACATCATCTTAGTGAGCTACGGAATAGTATCTCGCATCAGCAAAGGAGCCATCACGATGGCCCGAAGTGAAGGGCTGAAACTCGGACTGCTCCGGCCGATTACGCTGAACCCGTTCCCATACAATCTGGTCCGTCTCCTCGCAGGTCAGGGAAAGAAGTTCCTTGTTGTGGAACTCAACGCAGGACAGATGGTCCAGGATGTGAGGCTTGCTGTCGGAAGCTCAGCTCAGGTAGAACATTACGGTCGTCTGGGCGGGAACGTTCCCAGCACAAAAGAAATCGTTTCAAAATCAAAAGAGATGTTGGAATAATGGTCCAAGTTCAAGAAGACTACGAGACGAAGTTTCACGAGACAATTGGTTGGACTGGCCTGCCCACCCACTACTGCCCCGGTTGCGAGCATGGAATCCTAACACGACTAATCGCTCTGACGCTGGAAGAAATGGGACTACGCGAAAGAGCTGTCATGGTGGACTCTGTAGGGTGTAGCGTCCTCGCCTATGACTACTTCAACTGTGACCACATACAGGCCCCCCACGGTCGAGCCCCAGCAGTCATGGCCGGTGTCAAGAGGATGCACCCCGAACTAGCTGTGTTCACAATTCAAGGGGACGGAGACGCTCT
>CAYIBO010000195.1:0-1776 GCA_964361545.1 uncultured Candidatus Bathyarchaeia archaeon | reverse complement strand
CAGATTCCGATCCCTGAAGGCTATCATGCGGGATTCCTAGGCTCAACGGTGCATATGTCGGCAAGCGGCGACTACCTGGTGCTCTCCTGGTCATCACTCTCCAAGCCCTCCACAGTCTCACGGTATGAGCTTGGAACAGGCAAAACTTCAACGCTTCACGAGCAGCACACCGACCTTCCGCTTGGCCTGGCGGAGAATGTGGTTTACAGGTCGTGGGACGGTCTTCCCATTCATGGCTGGTTCCTCAAGCCGCCGGGCCAGGTGGAGCCCGGGCCTTGTGTGTTGTGGATTCATGGGGGCCCTGCTTGGGAGGTGGCGGACGAGTGGAATGCCCCGATACAATCCTTCGTGGTGGCCGGCTTCAGTGTCTTCGCGCCCAACATTCGGGGAAGCACTGGATACGGCGTGGAATTCCAGAACATGAACATCCACGACATTGGGGGAGCGGACCTGAAAGATGTTGAGAAGGCCGCACAATATCTCCGGACCCGACCCGCTGTGGACCCTGACAAGATCGCTATTGTGGGCGCTAGCTATGGGGGCTACATGGCCTTCCTCGCCATGACGAAGCTGCCTCACCTATGGGCTGCTGGTGCAGCGGTCGTCGGGATAACTGACTGGGAGGAGATGTACGAGCTGTCAGACGCGTCCTTCAAGAGTTTCATCGAACGCTATTTTGGGACCCCTGGTGAGAACAGGGAACTTTACCGTGACAGGTCGCCCATACATTTTGTTGAGAACATCAAGGCTCCGCTGCTGATATGGCACAGAGGAAACGATTCCCGGTGTCCGTTGAAGCCTGTGGAAAAGTTCGCTAACAGGATGAAGGAGCTTGGTAAGAGGTTTGAGATGGAGGTTGTCTGGGACGAGGGACACGGCTTCCAGAAGACCGAGAACCTTGCCCGGCAGTACAAGGCAATCGTGGCGTTTCTGAGCAGAGAAGTCGGTGGGCAGGTACCCGATAGCTACCCGCGTCCCAGGGTCCGATAGGCGAATGTAGACGGAGCCTCACAAGCTCCACTAAACATGGAGCGAGAATAGAGTGGTCCTAGTAGTGTCCAAGACGGGACGTCCACGGATTGAGCTGGTCTTCTTGGGAACGGGAGGTGCCGACACCACCCCAAAGGTGGGCTGTCTGTGCCGCGTATGTCAGGAGGCCAGACGGAAGGGTGGACGTTTCGTCCGTAATGGACCCGCAGTCTATCTCACGGAGCCACGCCTGCTTTTCGATACCCCGGAGGATATTGCCAAGAGCCTCGAGAGAGAGAATATTCGTCGAGTAAGGAGACTAGTGTATACCCACTGGCACCCGGACCATACCATGGGCCGCAGGGTCTTGGAAGGGCTCAACTCGAACCTCTTCGACCCGAAATCGCAAAGGGTGACAGAGGTCTGGCTCCCCACTTGGGTCAGGGCGGACTTCCACAAGAGACTCGCTCTGGAAGACCATTTCCAGTTCTTTGAGAGGAGGGGAATCGTGAAGGTCCGCGAGATCGCGGAGGGCGAAACTCTACACGTGGATGGAATAACTCTACGACCATTTCGTATGACCCAGCCTGGCCTGACCTGTTTCCTGCTACACCATGGGAAGAAGCGCATAGTCTTGGCCATGGACGATACCAAAGACTGGAAACCTGGACCCAACTTGTTGCAGCCAGACCTTCTGGTTCTAGAGGCTGGCTGGTTCGAGTATGACCCGAAGGGAAAGCGTCTCGTCCCGGAGGGCCACTGGATTCGCCGGGACGAGTCCTCCTTTGAAGAGACACTTGACCTGAT
>CAYIBO010000194.1:0-1781 GCA_964361545.1 uncultured Candidatus Bathyarchaeia archaeon | reverse complement strand
GTCCCATAGCCTCTGTCCGTGCAAGCCCGGTAGCCTATACGCTATACGGGACCAAAGGCGGATGGGGTTTCACCGCCACAACCATCACTTCTCCCGGACCCGAACTGACAGCGCTCCCAGGGGAAATGGTCAGCATGACTCTCTACAGTGCGGACGGGGTCCGCCACAACTTCTACGTCGACTATAACGGAAACGGTCTCCCTGACACTGGTGAACCTACCTCCCCCGACTTCAGATCCTCCACCATACCCATAACGTATGATCTCACTGCGACAACAACCCCGGGAACCTACACCTACTACTGCGACTACCACGCGAACAACCAATTCGGAATGTTCATAGTTGGAACCCCTCCCCCTACTACAGCACTAGCGGATCTGGTGCAGAAGAAGGCTTGGCCTGAACATCATCACTTCAGCATTCTGGGAGACGAAGATGGGCTGCAAAGACTCTTCGGCAAGGTCGCGAATCTGGGAACAGTGGACACCGCGGTCAGGGTCGACTTTGAAATTCACAATGCCGCAACCGGTGAACACATAACCACGGTCTCAACAGGCCCCATGACACTGACATCTGGACAGGTCCAAAACCTTTCAATCGATTGGTCTCCGCAGACAGGCAAGTATATGGTCGAAGCCCGTGCCTGGTTCGACTCTGACGGAAACGGTACGCCTGACACTGCCGGTGCATCCCTCAAGACTTTCACCTTCGCAGTCGTACCGTGATAAGAGAGACACCGCTCCACCCCTCCCCCCTTTCTTTTCTTGGAAGCAAGAACATAGAGGAGACAGTCGGTTTTGACTTCCGTGGGAAGACAAGCGTCCTCATCACTCTCCTTCCGATGGAAGATTTTCCCTCACTCATGCAACGTGCCTAGAGTTTCTCAACCGGTTTCGAATCACAACGGTTCCTCCCGAGACGAGAAGTACAACCAGAGTGAAGGCTGCGAGTTCAAGGTATCCCAAGCTGGAGAAGAAGCGTACAGCCGAATCCTGGAGTTGTGCCTGAAACACAGCGATTACTTGCGTGCCCGGGGTGGGCAGCATGGTGCTTGTCAGTCCCAGCCCGACGGTCACGGCTCCCATTATCACAAACATGACTCCAGCTATTAGTTTCGAGGAATGCATGGAGACCTCCTGGCCAAAAAGGTTCAAGTGAACCATCCGGCCGCGTAGGGGATTCTCTCCGCTGGCCGCATACTTGTCCCAGACCAGCGCTATCACGAGGAGAGGGGAAGTCATTCCCAGCACGTATGTGAAACCCACCAGCATCCCCTCCAGGAAACTGGTTGAAAGTGCCGTAAGCAATACGACCCCGGCCAATACTGGGGCGCAACAGGTGGTTGCAGCACCTGAGAACAGTCCCAGCGTGTAAACCGAGGGTATGTCGTTCCGCTTCAGGTTCACCGGAAGGTTCAGCTGTGGCAGCATGCCCCGTCCCCAAAGGGTCCAGAAGCCCACTATTATCATGAGAAACCCGCCCGCCACGAACAGTAGATCATGATTGGTGGAGATAGTGTTGGCCAGGGCGATAGCGCCTATGGCAATGGGCAGCATTATTGTTGCAATGCCCGCGGAGAAGATGACAGTCATGCCGATAAGACGGGTCTTCGTCTTGAAGCTCTGGGCAAAATAGGAGGGTAGTAGAACGCTGAAGCAACAGGGCATTGCCAGGGCTACGACGCCTGCCACGAAGGCCACGATCATGTAGGCAACAAGCACTAGAGACGTTAGCTACCGGCTCCTTTCTTTCGGATTGATGAGACCATATCGTCTGTGTGG
>CAYIBO010000193.1:0-1822 GCA_964361545.1 uncultured Candidatus Bathyarchaeia archaeon | reverse complement strand
TGATAAACTTCAAGGACAAGAACTGGTTAATCTACAAAGTGGCCTGAGCACGTCGTGCGTGTTCCTGCAGAAATAGCTGCGAAGATATGGCGGACGCGAGAGCTGTTGTCAGAGAGAAGAGGATGACTGCTCTCAACTCGAAGGCGTCCGCTATGATGCCGCCCGCTAGGGGTCCTAGCCCTCCTCCGAGACTGATTGCTGATTCGAGCAGTCCTAGACCCTTGCCCCTGTCCGATGCAGAAGTGTAATCTGAAGCAAGGGCAGCCGCTGAGGACTGGATGAATGGATAGATGGGCAGGACCCATAGAATAGTGACGACTAGAGCGTTCGTCACAAGGAAGGTGGCTAGGAAGTAGACAACATAGCCCACCGTTCCCAGCAGAAACACTGGTTTCCGTCCTTTCCTATCATTCAACGGACCCACTAACCTGAATGCAAGAGCGCCTAAGACTGTTGTTCCTGTTGCGGCGAGCCCAGCCATAAGCCGCGACCCTCCCAGAAAATCCACCAAATAGAGCGTGAAGAAACTGTTGAAGGCTGACGTGGAAACGATAGCTAGAACGGAAATAATGCACAGAGTCAGAATGTTGCGCTGTCTTAGGAGGCCTAAATATCCTCTCGATTTGGGCACGGCTCCAGATGGAGCAACCGCACGTCTGGAAATTAGAAGAACGGCAAAGCAACCTAGGAATCCATAGACTGCCCCCAACCCAAACAGATACCGGGCATCAAACAGCTCGTAGACTATTCCACCCAGTAAAGTGGCCGAGCCGAACCCTAGGGAGGCGGCCGCCCAGAATCCTCCGATTGCTCGGCCGTACTGCTGGGACGTCCAAGTTGCCATGGCCGAATAGACTGGGATGAAGCTGGACGTGAAAACTCCCGCCAGGGAGACCGCGACGACGAACTGCTCTGGTGTCGCTAGGAACGGGAACAGAGTGAACTCCAAGGCCTGAGCGAGAACTGCGCCGAGTATGATCTCACGACTCCTTCGGGTGGAGTCCAGCAGTCCTCCCCAGAGAGGGGAGAGAACGATCGTTTCGAGGGCGGGTAGGAGCGAGATGAGAGAGATGAGGGAAAACGACGCGTTTAGCGAGCGTAGATGGATTGGTAGGAAGGCCCAGACCATCCCCACCGGGGCAAAGGCTAGGGCTGTGGAGATGTGAACTGCGAGTCGCTGGTCCGTAATGATCCTGCTCTTGAGAGTGTTATTGTTGGAAGTGTATGGTGAAAGGGAATGAGATGGGTCGTGGAATTACTTGGCTGGTGAGGATCCCATTCGGCGACGAATCTCTTCGCTTATCTTCCGTCTTTCATTCGCGTCTTTTGCCATCATACATTGAAGCTTGCGCTTGTGTATCGTAGCCTCAATAGCTCGGTTTTGTTCTTCTTCGGACTGCATTGTGGTCGCCGACGTCATACTGCGTGTCAAAGCCTACTCTTAGTATTGGAATATAACTAATTCCGAACGAATATTCGGCCCTGTAGTACTAGAGCCCCGCGAAAGCACCTATCACAAAGCCGAATATGGCTAGTATTCCGAAGCTCAGGTGCAGCATGATTGTTCCCGCGTTGGCCGGGATTATTGCGTGGGGGTCTTTGTAGTTCGCCTTGAGACCCTTGATGGCCTTCATGGCTATTGGAATTGTCAACAAAACGATCAGAGTTGCATAGGTGATTGTAGTAGAAGTGAATAGTCGGAGGAGAGTATAGACTATGACTAGCACGTAGGATAGCGCCACGAGTCCGACGTAGACCGCAATCGACTTTGCATAACCTAATCTCAGCACAAGGGTATTCTTCCCCACCGCTCTGTCAGCAT
>CAYIBO010000192.1:0-1830 GCA_964361545.1 uncultured Candidatus Bathyarchaeia archaeon | reverse complement strand
ACTCATAAACCTAGAATCACTCTTCAAATCCACCGGAGACCCCAAGTGGGTCCCATCCAGACTTCTGCGGGCCATGGTCAACCAAGGCTACCTCGGTGACCCATCGAAGAAGAAGGGCAGCAAAGGAGGTTACTACAACTATCCGGGTCTAAACCCCTGAGACGCTTCCAAATCGACGCTAGTTCCACTCTCTAGGTTGCTCTCATCAGTACAGTCAGACACTGACCTTGCATCATTTGCCTGGAGACCTCCTGCCGTTACTAGAGAAATGTTTGGCCGAGGTAAGAGAAGCTCACGGAGAAAGACTCGCTGCTTCACACAAATGTGATGATTCTCCCAACTCTTTATACTTGAAGAGTCCGCAGAAACCGCCGAAGACCTTTGCCGTATGAGAACATAATTGTCGAATCTGAGCCACCCGTTGGAATTATCAGACTTAACAGGCCCAAGGTCCTGAACGCGCTAAGTTTCGATGTTCTCCGCGAAATTGCCGACGCTCTAGAGGCCTTTGACAAGGATGACCGAATCAAGGCAAACATTCTCACAGGCAACGATGACGCGTTTTCCGCAGGTGCCGACATCAAAGAGCTCTCGGAGGCAACCCCGGTCGACCTCATACAAGGTAACCAGTTTGCTCTCTGGGACCGACTCAAGAAAATCGCGAAACCCATTATCGGAGCCGTTAGCGGGTATGCTCTTGGAGGTGGATGCGAGCTGGCCATGTGTTGTGATATGATCGTAGCGTCTGAGACGGCTCGGTTTGGACAGCCCGAGATTAACATTGGAATTATGCCGGGTGCCGGTGGGACCCAGCGTTTGACGCGAACGGTCGGCAAGTTCCGTGCTATGGAGATGATTCTGACAGGTCAGCATATCACTGCCCGCGAGGCGGAGAAACACGGCCTCGTCAACAAGGTTGTTCCTCTCGAAGCGTATTTTGGCGAAGCGAAGAAGCTCGCCTTGCAGATTGCCCAGAAGGGTCCTGTTGCGGTTCGCATGGCCAAGGAAGCTGTTCTGAAAGCCTTCGACACTCCACTGGAAGAGGGCTTGCAGTTCGAACGGAGGAACTTCTACCTGCTCTTCTCGACTGAGGACATGCGGGAAGGCATGAAGGCTTTCATGGAAAAGAGGCCGCCGAACTTCAAGGGACGATGAGCCGAATGGGCTACGAGACCATCATAGTCGAGAAGAAGGACGCGGTCGGAAGGATTACTCTCAACCGTCCTTCGGCTCTAAACGCCATCAACGATGCGATGGGTGAGGAGCTGAATTCTGCCCTCAAGGAGATCGAGAAAGACGAAAAGACAAGATGCCTTGTCATCACGGGTGCGGGCCGAGCATTTTGCGCAGGAGAGGACGTATCGGGGTTAAAGGAAAGGTACGGCGGCGGGTCCCAACCATCTCTGGGGGACCATCTCCGAAAAAAATACCATCCGATGATATTGAGGATCCGGAACATGGAAAAACCGGTCATAGCTCGGCTGAACGGTATAGCCGCGGGAAGCGGGGCGAGCCTAGCCCTCGCCTGCGATATCCGCATAGCCTCCGAGGAGGGGGGCCTCAAACAAGCCTTCATCGGAGTAGGCTTGGTACCCGATTCTGGAAGTAGCTGGCTCCTAACACGCCTCCTGGGACCCGGAAAAGCCCTCGAACTAATCATGACGGGACAGACAGTCAACGCCAAGGACGCGGAGAGCCTCGGCTTGGTCAACAAAGTCGTCCCGGCAACGGAACTCGACAAGACCGTTGACGACCTAGCCCACCGACTGGCATCAGGGCCCACGAAGGCTCTTGGGCTGTCGAAGAGGGTTGTCAACCGAGTTTCGAACT
>CAYIBO010000191.1:0-1832 GCA_964361545.1 uncultured Candidatus Bathyarchaeia archaeon | reverse complement strand
TTCATCCCCACCAGCGGATGGAAAGGGGACAACCTAACCAAAAGGAGTAGCAACACACCCTGGTACAAGGGTCCCACTATCCTCGATTCCCTCGACACGTTTATTCAGCCAGAGAAGCCCCTGAAAAAGCCATTGAGAGTTCCAATCCAAGACGTCTACTCCATCACAGGCGTCGGCACTGTCCCAGTGGGACGAGTTGAGACCGGGGTTCTCAAGGACGGTGACAAGGTCATTTTCATGCCCTCAGGCAAGATCGGCGAGTGCAAGTCAATTGAAACTCACCATGTCCGCATGCCCAAGGCTGAGCCGGGCGACAACATCGGCTTCGCCGTTAGAGGCGTTGCCAAGAACGAGATCGGGCGCGGCGAGGTCATGGGACACCCTGATAACGCACCGACCATTGCGACTGAGTTCGTCGGACAGATAATCATCATCCACCACCCCACAGCCATAGCCGCAGGCTACACACCGGTTCTACATGCACACACCGCCACCGTGGCGGTAACCTTTGAGGAGTTGATCCGCAAGATTGATGCGCGAACGGGTCAGACCGTTGAAGAGAAACCATCATTCCTCAAAGTTGGAGACAGCGCAATCGTCAAGATGAAGCCCCTACGACCAGTGGTCTTGGAGAGCTTCCAGGACATTCCTGAGCTAGGAAGGTTCGCCATCAGAGACATGGGCACCACCGTCGGCGTAGGAGTGGTCAAGGAGATCACCGCCAAAGGCGTCGCCAAAGGCACCTAGAACCTCCCACCTTCCACTTTCTCTAGTCAAATCCAAGAGAGGCTAGCGGAGCGCACCAAGGTTTTTAACGGGACCCCCTCCAGCCGTCGAATTCCGCTTGGAGAACAGCTGTGAAGGTATCCTGGTATGGTCTCGAAAGCTAGAATACGATTATCGAGCACTAATCCTCAGGATATCAACTCCATATGTAGCGAGATCAGAGAGATAGCTGACAAGACAGGCGTGAAGCTTAAGGGCCCTATACCCTTGCCGACCAAGAGGCTGGTCGTGCCCACTAGGAAGTCGCCTGCAGGCCAGGGAACCCACAGTTTTGACAAGTGGGAGATGAGGATTCACAAACGACTCATCGACGTGGATCCCAACGAGCGGTTTTTGAAGCGGTTGATGAGAATTCGGGCGCCGGACGATGTTTTTATCGAGATAGAATTGCTCTAGAAACGCTTCTCGTCTACGGTTTCGTGATTCGTATCAGCGCGTGGCAGACAATTTCCCCGCTAGTAAGCACTTGTTTGTTTGCACAGTTTGCTCCGACATCGAATGCTATTGTGTTCGGCGAATATCCGATTTTTTCGGCCTTTATAGTGTAGCTGCCCGCCGGAAGCAGCGTCGAGATCGCTATGATTCCAGTGGGTGTCGTGTTGGGAGCGAAGCTCTGGGGGCCAGATATGGTCACTGTGGAATTCGATACAAGTTGAGTGTCGTTGGTTAGCTGGTCCAGAGAGGTGTACTCAATAGGTGCATCGTACACGTGCACTGTCATGAAAAACTGGGGACTAGGAGTAGACAGAGCCACTGCGGCAAGAACAATAGTGATGAGGATTACACCCAGAACTAGGAGGTTCCGGGCTGTATGACTACTTGCTTTTCGGCTCCTCTTCCTAGAGGAAGACATTCCAAATCCCAGCTCTCCGAGGCTATAGCTTACAGAAAAAGGCCACTCTAGCAATCTCGAAAGGTCTAAGGGAGTCGAGCACGTCGTCCATCGAGCCCAGCAGGTGACAGGATTCTTGCGAAGAAACATGCTCTTTGTCCCATTGCTGTTCCTGTTAAACATCACATTGTCTAGTTTTGCTCCAGTTCAAGCT
>CAYIBO010000190.1:0-1836 GCA_964361545.1 uncultured Candidatus Bathyarchaeia archaeon | reverse complement strand
TTCTCGGCGAGTTCCCGGGACCAGTGGAGTGTCTCTGAGCTGCAAGTGTAGGGAGAGTGGGGTCCTACTGCAAACTCTATTCGGGACTGGTTCATCGACTTGATGTGTTGCAGAAACTCTGTCGTTTTTCTCCGTTCTCTTCCCTTTCCCTCACCGTCCTTGGGGTCTATGATCCCGTAGCTGAGTATGGCTCGCAGTCCCGACTCTTCAACTGCATCGACCACCTTCTCCATGTGAAAGTACATGTCTACGAGACACGTTGTACCTGTCCGAGTCATCTCGAGGCTTCCGAGAAGCGCGCCGTAGTAGCACATGTCGCCTGTGAGACGTTTCTCCAGCGGCCATATTTTCTTCTCAAGCCACTCTTGAAGCTCTAGGTCGTCAGCATACCCCCGGAACAGTGTCATGGAGAGGTGGGTGTGGGTGTTTATGAGCCCTGGAATCAGCACTTTCCGCTTGCAATCGATTATGTCGTCCTTTGGGACTGGTTTTAGCTGTCCGATGTCCTCGATTCTTCCGTCGCTGATTCTTACGGACGCGTTTCGAAGGACCTTCCGTTGAGGGTCCTGGGTTACGACCCAGTCGCAGTCTCTCAGGAGTATTCCCAAGGCTTCAGCCCCTACTCGACGGTTGCGTGCCTTCTTCTCAACTGCTTCTCAGACTTTCCCAGGCGGTGCATCAGCTCAGGAATCAAACTATCAAGGAAGACCATGCAGGCAACCTCGAAAATGGTACCCAGAGGTGCCAGGGGTTCGTGGACACCCGTTATCTGGCGAGTGAAGTAGTCACGTTCCTTTGCAACTTTCGTCCGGCCGCGGATTTGCACTACCTGGTGTGCAAGCTTGCCCAAGTCGGACTCTGGGAATGAGGTTATGGCGACTACAACCGCGCCCACTTCCTTTCCGATCTCTGCTGCCGTGACAACCAGCTTGCCGGTACCTGAACCCGATATTGCTATGACCAAATCGCCGGTCCCGATGGCTGGCGTAATTGTTTCTCCCATTACATAGACGGCAAATCCCAAGTGCATTAGTCTCATTGCAAACGCTCGTCCCACTAACCCGCTCCTGCCCGCCCCGATTACAAGTATGCGCCGTCGTTTCTCCTTGACTAGAAGGTCGAGAAAGTTCTCGACTTCGGCCGCTCTAACACCGTCGATCGAGCTCCTGGCGCTATGAAGAATCTCAGAGTAAGACCGCTGAAACCGCGCTAGACCGACTTTCGCCTTCAGGAGTCCTCTTTCTCCCCGCGGAGCCGGGCTTGGGAGCTGATTCCTTTTGAACCCTTGTAGGGGGCGTCGAGTATCTTGCTCAACGAGAGGGCTCGTGCCCGGCCGATTCCAGCCCCGACCGCCATGTCAGTAACTGACGCTGCGAATACCTTTCGAACAGTCCCGAAAGTGGACAGAAGTTGCTCGGCCATCCGAGGTCCTATGCCTGGAAGAGAGCACACAACAGATGTCTGGACCCTCTTCAGGTCTCCGACCTTTGGCTTACGGACGACTATTGGAGGTCCGCTACCTCCGCCTCTGAAACGGTCACTCTTGCCAAGGGTAAGGATGAATTGGGCTGTCTGTCTCGGGTCCGGGGTGAAGAAGCAGTTCAGCCCAAAGTCAAGTACGGCGGATATCAACGCCCCCCAGAGGGACCTAGGATTCTTCAGATGGGCCAATTCCTCCTCGAAATCTCCCTCCACCACCAAGATTGATGTCTGGTAAGCTTCGCTTAGTCTGTAGGCCTGGTCGAAGAGCCTCCCGCTGTACAGCGAAGAGACAAAGTCACGGGCCGATTTCCGTTCGACAGCATATTCCCTGACTACGTAGTCGGCAACGTCAAG
>CAYIBO010000189.1:0-1836 GCA_964361545.1 uncultured Candidatus Bathyarchaeia archaeon | reverse complement strand
ATGTCCATGAAACTCTCTTCTGGCAGGGAAATCCCGATTGAGATGCACAAGGCCCGTATGGTGCAAAAGATATGGCTGCCATCCGTAGAGGATCGCCTCAAAGCCATCGAGGAAGCAGGCTACAACACCTTCCAGCTCAAGACCAAGGACATCTTTCTGGACATGCTGACCGATAGCGGCACGAATGCGATGAGTGATAACCAGTTTGCGGCCTTCATGAAGGTTGATGATGCGTACGCAGGCAGTATGACCTTCTATGAGTTTGCCAAGGCTGTGGAGGATGTTCTCGGCTACAAGCACGTCATGAACGTGCACCAGGGAAGGGCAGCTGAGCACCTGCTGCCGAAGGTCTTCGCTAAGCCCGGAGACATCATACCCACCAACTACCACTTCACTACCACGAAGGCCCACATAGAACTTCTAGGCTGCTCCATCGCTGAAATCTACAAGGATGAGGCCTTGAACACCGCCAGCACCCGCCCGTTCAAGGGCGAAATGGATCCCGAGAAACTCACAGCACTCATAAAGAAGCATGGGAGGGAGAAGATTGCTTACGTCCGCATGGAGGCCACAACAAACCTCCTAGGCGGTCAGCCCTTCTCCATGAAGAACTTTCGCGAGATCAGGCAGATCTGCAACGAACACAAGCTCCTCCTAGTCCTCGACGGAAGCCTCATCTGCGACAACGCCTACCTCATCAAGCAACGCGAGAAGGGTTACGAGAACAAGACTGTCGCTGAAATCGTCAAAGAGATGTGTGACATTCCCGATATCTTCTACATGAGTGGCCGGAAGAACACCAGCGTACGCGGGGGCTGCATCGCCACCAACAACGAGGAACTCTTCATGAAGATCAGATCCTGGCTTCCAGTGTATGAGGGATTCTTCACCTACGGCGGCATGTCGATGCGTGAAATCGGAATGATGGCTGTAGGTATGCGCGAAATGGTGGAGCCTGAGGTGGCGGGCTGCAGTGTAGAACAGGTCAAGTACTTCGTCAACCGTCTCCTGGAGACCAGTATCCCCGTGGTCACACCACCCGGCGGATTAGCCTGCCACCTAGACGCCAAAAGATTCCTTCCCCACATTCCACAGCACCAATATCCTGCTGGGGCCTTGACGGCAGCGCTCTACATAGCCTCAGGCATCAGAAGCATGGAGAGGGGCACGGTCTCCATGGATAGGGATAAAGACGGAAGGGAGGTCATGGCAGACCTTGAACTCTGCAGAATCGCCCTCCCCCGGAGAGTCTACAGCATCTCCCACATAGAATATGCGATTGACAGAATCAACTGGCTCTACAAGCACCGCAACCTCATCAAAGGCCTCAGATTCGCTTCGGAACCACCTGTCCTTCGGTTTTTCCTCGGGAAACTTGAAGCTATAGACAACTGGGGAACAGACCTAGCGAATGTCTTCAAGAAGGAAATAGGCGAGAAATGAGCGCTTTCCGAGCTAACACCTTCTTATTCTCGCCGGGTCAACGCTACAAAAAAGTCAATATTATTGGTCAATATTCTCCGACCATTTTCAACAAGCCAGAATGAAGCCAGCCTGGTCGGTGGGGGAGTGGGACGCGAACGCAGAAGGGCCTGCATCCATGGGATGACGCCGCCTGCTGGGACAGGTTCCGATATGGAAAAGCAGCAGGTTACAATCTCACCTCGAAGGAGGGTAGCTTGACTCTTGAAATCGCTATGCGCTCAGTCTGGGCACTAGCCTGCGAGCTCGGCGGCGACGGCCAGGGACCCTGCCGTGCCCGGATATTTCGCGAGATTTCTCTGGATACTCGTCTCGGAACCAGTCTGGGACAATAACGGCCCTGAGGAGCTGCTG
>CAYIBO010000188.1:0-1879 GCA_964361545.1 uncultured Candidatus Bathyarchaeia archaeon | reverse complement strand
TAGGGTCCCTGAACAGGGCCAAGCTGGGCCACTACGACTTCAAGAAGAAGAGGTACACGTACGAGGTCTTCGAGGACGACCTGGAAATTCTAAGCCTGGCCGGGAACATTTTCACCCTGGACCGGGACGCCCTGCCCCACGCCCATGTCACCCTAGGCCGGAGAGACTTCACGGTGATGGGTGGCCATTTGGACGAAGGGTCCTTGGCGAACATGGTCGAGATAGTCGTACAGAAACTTCCGGGAAAGCTTGTGAAGGCCAAGGATGAGGAGATCGGACTCAACCTGCTCCAGTTGCCGCGAGAGCTCTAGCTCACATATGGCCAAGCCATACACTAGACCCTGCACCGGTGCTAGTGTCAGGATGTGACAAGGGTCCGCTGACAGGTTCTAACCTGTGGTGGGTACTGTCGAGGACCCGTGTGGCATGACCGCCACCTCTCGCTCGTACAGCCTCCTGTCCAGTGAACCCAAGGCATCGTCTATGGTTCTGAAGAACTTGATCCTGGTCTTCCCCAGCAGCTCTTCCACTGCACCCGGCGCTTTCGGCGATACGACGACGAAGTCTGTTTTCGCGTCGTCCAAGGCGAGCCTGTTGGGCTTCTGGGACGCCTCCGTAACCTTTCCCAGCTTTGCCCGCTTCTTCAAATCCTCAATGACCATGGTCGGCTCCATTCTTCCGTAGGTCTCCATCTCCAACTTGAAAGCGTCCCCTCCCACACCGTCTTCAAGGGAGGCCAGTAGGATTACAGTGGACTTGGGCTGGTGGTCTGGAACAGCAAGGTTCGAGGCGAAGGCCGCTGCCTTGAGGGCCTGGTAGAGATTTCGTCCAGTCGGTCCATCCGCTACAGTCAGGACCAAAGGCGAGGGTGCCGCCGTTGTGGCGTGTGCCCTTCGTGAGAATTTCTCCGCCAGTTCCTGGTGGGCCATGTTCGGATCGCCGTAAGCGGCTTTGACCATGCTTCCGTCCTGGTTGAGGACAAAATCGAGGATTCGATGCTCTATCTTCATGAACTCCTTGAGAATCCCCGGGACCTCGTTCATGTCCTCCCGTGTGGGGTTGCCTTTGATGACCAGCTCTCGACAGTTGGGGTTGCCGATAACATAGCCGTGGTTGGTGGTGATGGTCTTGAGACCTGAGCATCCTGGTAGGAGGGCCTTGGAACCGCCCTCGTATCCTGCAAAGTAGTGTGGTTGCACGTTCAGCGTGGATATCAGCAGGTCACGGTCGAAGAGTTCCTTGTTCAGCTCTACCGGAGTGCCGCGGGCTGTGATCCCTATCCATTCGTATTTGCTGGCCGGGTTTTTGGTAGCGCTGACCCTGATGCTCTTCTGGTAGCGCTTGTAGACGTCCTCCCCCAGGACTTTCTCTATGAAATCCGGGTCCGAAGGGACATGGGTCCCGCCTGCGAATATGATCTTGATGTCGTCGGTCTTGGGCTCGATCATGCTGATGAGCCGTGAGACGAACGGTGAATACTTGCGAGTATAATCGGAAACGATGATAGCCGGGCTCCAGCACTTCTCCCCCTCGAAGGGTTTAGCACCTATGGGCTGGGCCAGGGCTTCTTTGAAAGCCATGTCCAGGGGCTTGGAGGGGAGGGGGCTGGGCTGGACCCATCGAATCCTCTCGGGTGATAGGAGCTTTGTTCCGCCGAACTGGTCTAGAACGGAGAGCGTGACCGTAGTGGCCAATGCTGGCTGAATCCAACTGTCCCTGGCGATTTAAGGGTTATAGGAATCTGGGACACGGGTCGCGAAAAATCAGCCAGTTGACGAAAAGAGCGTTCTGACAAGGTCTCCCACAAAGAAGGACAGTCCCGCCCCCGCCACCCCCCGGGCCAGGTAGGTCAACCCGGACCGCCAGGGGTGACGCCGCC
>CAYIBO010000187.1:0-1879 GCA_964361545.1 uncultured Candidatus Bathyarchaeia archaeon | reverse complement strand
CTTCCCCAAAGTTGCCAAGCTCGTCCGGGAAAAAGGCGGAGACGACATCCTGCTCGTCGGCGGGGGAATAATACCTGAAGAGGATAAGCCATTGCTGGAAAAACATGGGGTCACGGGAAATTTTGGCCCTGGCACGCCTCTCAAGAGGATAATCGACCATGTCGAGAGGATTGTACGGGAGCAGGAAACGAAGGAGGCCCCCATGAGGTCCACCGCGAGGAAATCGAGCTAGAGATAGTCCCTCAGCGGGAGAGGTCCCACGATTCTCTCTGCCTCTGAGAGCCTGGTAATATTCATCGGAGGCAGGCCGAGCCTGACGGGGAGAGCCTCACTTTGAGCGATGCCCAGTTTCTCCAACCCAGGAGGAGGATTAGTGAGACAGTGCACCAGTCGTAACAGTACAACATCAGGGCGGTGCTCGCGAAGCGCGTCTGCCATGTACTTTTCACGGGTCTTCTCGAACTTGGCTATTTCAAGAGGGATTTCGAGAAGCGCACAGTTAGGTTGGAGAACCATTCGCTCGTAAACCTCCAATCTGTCGTATGCAGCCCTGAACAAGGCATATCGTGAACGCAGGACTTCTGCCTGTTGAGAACTAGGGTGAGCGGCGATTTCGTGCAGGAGAGCTTCCGGGTTTCCAATTTCCCTGTACCTTACCTCCCGAACGCTGGGGTCGTCGAACAGGACCATCTTCAGCCGTCTATCTCGACGCTTGAGGTTGAGGCAGACCATGAACTCGTACTGGAATGACCTGTAGCATCGTCCCAGGAACGATTTCGCGTCCCACGAAAGTTCAGAGTTGTGCACCATCCGCACACAAGAACGCAACGCCTCCTGAACCCGTCTCTCTTCTCGAACCAGCTCCTCCCAGCCTGGCTCACAATTCCCAGAAGGAATGCTCCAAGCGACCCCGATGCTTCCAAGCTTTCCCTCTCGGCTCAGAACCTTTAGGAAGGTGAGAAGGAGAAGCGGGTCTCCCCGACGATTATGCAGAGTGGCAACAAGCCTCAAGGCCCCTGCCCTTCCAATTATCCTACTTCTTAATACGGACAACATTCCTCGGCTGGGCACCATTGGACCCGACCAAGCTTGTAGTTCACGACACCCTTAGATCGTTCTTGGCTGAAGACCTAGGCCACGGCGACATCACCACAGACGCACTAATCGACCCTCAAACAATGGCCACGGCCCACGTCATCTGCCACGAGCCGGCCGTCGTGGCCGGACTGGAAGAAGCGAGTGCACTGCTTCACCAAGTTGGATGCACCAGCCATCCTAACGCTAAGGACGGGGAAAAGGTCAAGCCCGAGACCAAGATACTCCGCATCAACGGCCCAGCCCACGCAATTCTCAGCGTAGAACGAACACTCCTCAACCTCCTCTCCCACATGTCAGGAGTAGCCACGGCAACCGCAGAACTAGTCGAGCTGGCGAGGAAGACCAAGTCGGTGGTAAGAATCGCATGCACGCGCAAGACCCTCCCCGGACTGCGATACTTCGAGAAGAGAGCGGTGGAGCTGGGAGGAGGGGACACTCACCGTCTCAGGTTGGATGATGCTGTTCTCATCAAGGACAACCATCTCGCCATAACAGGGTCCATCTCAGAATCCGTCAAACGGGCAAAGTCCAAGGTCAGCTTCACTAAGAAGGTCGAGGTGGAAGTGACACAGCCAAGCCAGGCAGTTGAAGCTGCTGAGGCGGGAGCGGACATCATCCTCCTGGACAACATGAACCCTGAGACCGTTAGGAAAACAGTCGCGCTCTTGGAAACCAAGAAGCTCAGATCATGGGTCCTGCTGGAAGCATCGGGCGGAATTACCAGAGAAAACATGTCAAGCTATGCGAGAACGGGAGTCGACGTAGTCTCAGTGGGCCGGAT
>CAYIBO010000186.1:0-1910 GCA_964361545.1 uncultured Candidatus Bathyarchaeia archaeon | reverse complement strand
GGCCTAGCGTCAGCAGGCTTGCCCGTTATCTCCTCGTTGATGAGGTGGTATTTTGCCCGGACGAGTTCCATGAAGGGTCCTAGGTCCTTGACCGACTTGAGGGTGAAAGCTGCCCAGGTCCGTTTGCGGACCTGCTCGCGTAGCCGCCAGTCGATGGTTTGGTTCTCGACAATTCGTAGCCGGGATTTGTAGTCGGTGTGGAAGGTGGCACTAATCTCGTCACCGCGGGCGTGGAGATGAAATAGTTGGCGGCCTTCGTAGTTGAAGGCTGGGACGGGTTCGCGGCTGTGGGTCTCATACTGAACCTTCATTGTGACCCCTTTCAACTGTCGCATGCGAGTCCGGAGAGCCTGGAACACGGACCATGTCTGAGGGTGTACTCTGTCGGCTATGGTGGAAAGGTCCGGACTCTCACGACGGGGCAAGTTAGAAGATTCTGATAGCCGTTATCTACTAAAAAAGGTAAACGGTCTTCCGGTCTACTGCAACACACTGGCTAGTACTGTAACTACGGGTAGTTGCATCGCCCTCCGGACAAGATCTCCCATATTGTCGTGTGTCCACGCACCTCTAACCCAAACGGTAGTTGTATGGTGCATGGCACCTGTAGAATGAAAAGAAACCAGGCGACTATGACCAGTATTACCAAGATCCCTAACACTTTCAGGATTGGGCCGTAGTTGGAAGGTGATGGACTAGCGGGTGTCGTCGTCGCTGGAGATGGGGACAAACTAGCGGTTATGGTTGCCCCGCAGTTCGAACAGAACTTCGCCCCGGCTTCATACTCTTTTCCGCAGCCAGGGCAGAACGACAAGGGATTCCCAGTTTGAGCCCAGCCTTGACCGCATAAAAGCCCTCTAGGAGTCTCAGGCTTACAGGGAACAGCCAGCTCTTGACCGGATAGTTACCGAACGAACGTAATACCCTATAAATTCAAAGATTCGAATGCTTGTGCTACTTTTCGAGTCTGTGGAGTTCGACGAGCCTGCCGCCCAGAACGAGAACAGTCTTCTCGCTCATACCAGTTTCACCCCAGTTGGAACAATATTCATATATGTGCATATGTTGTTAACCTTGGTAGGCGTTGACGAACCGAATCTCTGGGTTACATGCGGAAATCTGTAGGACTCTAGGCAGCGCTGCTAGGATAGAAATCCTCAACGCTCTCAGAAACGAGGAGAAAACCGTTACCGAGATCACAGAGGCTCTGAAGCTGAGGCAGGCGAATGTCTCACAGCACCTTGCTGTACTGAGGCAGAGGCGAGTGGTCGCGACAAGAAAGGATGGGACAAACATCTACTATAGGATCTCTAACCCTAAGATCATTCAGGCGTGTGAGTTGATGAGGCAGGTTCTCTTGGAACAGTTGAAGGAGAGCGAGGAACTGACGAAGCTTGCCAGTTCTGCTAGAAGGAGATGAGAAGTATGGTTGAAGAGAGACCCATAGCAGCCTTTGCACTTTCACTGATAGGCTTGGCCCTTCAGGCCGTAGGAGCAATATTCCTTTCCTATGCCGTATATTACGGATGGGGTTTTGGTCCTTGGGGCCCTGGTATGATGATGGGGCCGTGGATGATGAGGGGAGGGCCTTGGTCTGCCGGACTCTTATGGTCCCTGCTCTCAGCAGTCCTTACAGCGATAGTGATTGCTCTCGGTGTTTTGGGAGTTCACTGGATGAATACGGCAGACCTGAGCACGGTTAGAACGGGCTCTACTCTGGTGCTGGTCGCGTCGGTAATTGCCTTTCCAACGATGTTCGGGTTCATGCTCGGCTCGCTACTGATGCTCATCGGAGGCATATTGGGACTAACTTGGCAGCCCTTGGTTGCAAGGGTGGGTGGAGGAACTTAAAGGATTCAACCATGGTGAGTATTGGTGGTCGCAGGAATATTTGCGTCAGCCCTCTATCG
>CAYIBO010000185.1:0-1917 GCA_964361545.1 uncultured Candidatus Bathyarchaeia archaeon | reverse complement strand
CGCAGGTATCGAACTGTATCTGATCTCGGCCGATAGGTTAGCATGATGACTGCAGGGTCTTAGCTGGGTCTCTACCGTCGGGGCAACTTGGGCAGTGCATTGCCAAGCTATTTAAATAGAGGTTGGCAGTCGATTGCCAGCGTTTGTCACTCGTATCTGAACTGGCACAATAGAATCCTTGGTGGCTTGACAAGAAGGCCGTAGACCAGGATCCACTAGTCTCCGGCTGGGAGTCGTCGAGGTTCAGATGGTCCCCGAGGCTTGGGGAGACCTTCCAGTGGGACTTGGACGTTGTCTACGTTCTCAGAGGGCCTCGCCAGGTGGGGAAGTCCACGCTGCTCAAACTGAAGATTAGAGAACTCCTAGAGGAGGGTGTCGGACCAAGGTCAATTCTCTACTATCCCTGCGACCTGGTCGAGGGACCCGAGAAACTTGTGCAACTGGTGACCGTTTACCAGGACATGGCTCGGCAGGACCCGAAGGAGAGGCTCTACATCTTCCTAGACGAGATATCCTCGGTCAGAGACTGGCAGAAGGGCATCAAATCCCTCTACGACGCTGGCAGGCTCAAGCTGTGCACTCTGGTTCTGACCGGGTCCCATAGTATCGACTTGAGAAAGGGAACGGAGACCCTTGCCCGGCGCCGGGGTGAGGTCGGAAAACTGAGGGATCAGCTTCCTGACAAGATACTCCTACCAATGAAGTTCTCAGAGTACGTGGACACCAGAAGCGAGAAGGTTCGCAAGCTTGTCCGTGACCTCGACCTGCTGAAGAGAGAACGGAGACACGTTCTCTGGGGACAGATACTGAAAGGAAACATTCCGAAAGAGTTGAAACAGCTTCAGCTGGTTTCTCGCGAACTTCAGACCCTTTTCCAGGAGTTTCTGCTGACTGGGGGGATTCCAAAGGTCAACGATACCTACGTCTCAACTGGCGCGATCTCGAAAGACCTCTACGAAGGCTACGTCGAGCTGCTGCTTCGAGACATTCGAAGATGGAACGGCAGGGAGATAATCCTCCGACAAATCGTGAGGAGGATAGTGGAAACCTTCGGGACAACTGTCACGCTCAACAGTCTGCGCGAAGAGACTGATGTCTCTTCACACCACACGACGGGCACATACATCGATTTTCTCAGAGACAGCTACGTTGTCACAGTAATCCACAAACTTGACCGCAACAGAAATGCTCCCGTCATCCGGGACTCGAGGAAGGTCCATTTCGAAGACCCGTTCATGTTTCACGCGTTGAGGTCTTGGGCGTTTGGACGGGATCCTCGCCAAGACGCTCTGAACTATCTCTCGGAAACGGAAAAGATTGCGAAGCTTGTAGAGTCCATGGTTGCTAACCATCTAGTTCGACTGCTTTTCAGCTATCAACCATCTGCCCAGTTTGACTACACTACTCAACTATTCCACTGGCAGGGAGCCAACCAGCGCCGACTGGACTTCGTCGCCTGGATAAGAGAGAACCACGTTCCGATTGAGGTGAAGTACCAGTCCAGAATATCGTCCGACGACGCGCTTCCCATCATTGACTTTCAAAAGGGTGGGCAACCCACGCATGGAATAATCCTAACAAAGGATTCTCTGGAGGAGAAAAAGTCCTACTTGGAGATCCCGGTCCACTTGGGCCTCGTTCTGATCTAGGTAGATTCCCGAGGGAAAGGTGTTGCGGGAGTAGTTTTTAGCTCGAAAGGCCGTTGGTGGTGGCTGCCGTGCGACGACATAGCGTCCTCTTTGTTGTCTTCCTTCTTGCAGGGTCCATTGTCCCGGTGAGGGCGACTGAGACCTCGGAGGTTCGAGAGAGGATCGAGGGGGCTTGCGGTTTTCTGGTCGGCCTCTTTTCTCAGCCTCTAGGGCTGGTGCGGGAGACGCTTTCGAAGCAGGTGTACTATGTGGCTAGTGATAACTTGTT
>CAYIBO010000184.1:0-1919 GCA_964361545.1 uncultured Candidatus Bathyarchaeia archaeon | reverse complement strand
GAAGCTACCTGATAGTCGGCCACGGAGGACAGGGAGTCCTCGACCTCGGGAACTTCATCGCCTACAACGCCATACTACAGGGCTTACACGTTGCGTATACTCCGTCGTATGGTCCCGAGACTAGAGGGGGAAAGGTCAGATGCTACGTTGTGAAGTCCTCGGAAAAAATCGACTCTCCAATAGTAGATGAGCCAGATGTGCTGGTTGCGATGAACAATCCTTCAATGGACTTCGAAACGGTAGTCAGGTCCAAGGGCTTGCTTCTGATGAACAGTTCACTCATAGACCGTTCTCCGACGCGTGACAACATCCAAGTGGTGGACATTCCTGCGACAGGTTTAGCGGATGAATTGAAAGGTGAAGGAATAGACTTGGTGGACACTAGAGTCCTTCAAAACTCTGTGGCCTACGGGGCACTACTGGCTGTTGAAGGGGAGGCTTTCGACAAGAAGATTGCCTTGTCCGTGCTAGAGCATGTCTACACGGGCAGCAAATCCCGATTCGTACCGGCCAACCTCAAGGCCATTGAAATGGGCTACGAATACGCGTCTCAAAAGCGATAGCAAGATCCCTAGAATTGTCTGTGTTCGAAGCCTTTGTTTTTGCTCGGTTCGGTTACCAACGGAGTCTAGACTGAGCGTTCATGGTGCTCAAGGGTCGGCTTTTGAACTTGGGCCTGGTTCGATAACCGCAGCCATTCCGGTATGACAACAGCTCTGATGAGTTCCTGGATACTAATCCCCCTTTCCTTGGCCTTACCTTCCAGTTCTCCGTAGACAATCTTGTCCAGCGATTGCATGAACTTGGGGTTCTTTTCCGTCAGTCCGTCCCCCAAGATATGTGGGGCCTCAAGAAGTCTATAGGTTGCTGGTCCACATACGGCTACAGGTGCAATACAAGGCCGGTAGTTGTGTACCGACTCGTTAAACGTGCTTTCGCCCAGTATCTTCCTGTCGAATCATGGCGAGAGTCGTGTCTCGTCGCCCAGGCGGTCAAGCTAAGAGCATATCGCAGCCCACTAGATTTCTCATCGTTGGCCGCGAAGGAACCAGAGAGTTGGGAGAATACCTAGCCCAGTTTCTCTACGTAAGGGGGAACCATGTTGACCGGTTATTGGGTTTTGATCATGTTCAAAGGGTGAGTACCTACCAGCTTGGGATCAACGAAACGGGTCCTTGGACATCTCTCGCACACGGTGTCGACCTTGTGATAGGCCTAAACAATTCTAGCATAGACTTTGAAGCACACCTCAATATGGATGGCACCCTTCTTCTAGATGCCTCCCTGGTGACAACCTCGCCCTCAACAGAGGATATTGAGATTGTATCTGTTCCCTCCACAACATTGGCTCAGGCTGCTCTGGCAACAGCACCCGTGAGGCCCGACGGGTTAGATTACCAGGACCTGGTGGGAGCTGTCATCTTCGGAGCCGCATTATCGGTCATCCTGCAATACCCTGAAACAGCCGAACTCAATCAATTGTTCGTCAGATACCACAGGCCGCCAGTCCTGCCCCTTGTACTCGCCACCCATAATGGCTACGACTGGCTTCAGGATAGACAGATGAGGGGGAAGTCGTTGACTCTGGGAGTGAAAGAATGATGCGGTCCAAAATCGTTCACAGTCCAAAGGTCAACCCCCTCATCCAACAGTTGAAGCAGTCTCCCATTCGGGAGATTACCAAGAGGCTTGAACAAGCCGGAAAGGACCCTCAGATCATCAGCTTCGGGGGCGGCCAGCCAAGTGTTCCTCCTCCAAAATTTGTCCTCGAGAAAGCCCAGGACTATCTGAAGCTGATTCGTTCCCACCGTTACACTTCCACTCCCGGGATACCCGAGCTGAGAGATGCGATTGTCAGAATGATGACCTTGGAGGAAGGATGGTCTGACTTGGACCCGAGCAACATCCTCGTGACTCAA
>CAYIBO010000183.1:0-1922 GCA_964361545.1 uncultured Candidatus Bathyarchaeia archaeon | reverse complement strand
GCCCTTCCTCTGTTGGCTCGATGAGCGTCAGCTTCTTCGTGCAACCCGGCCTTCTAACCTGGTCCCGTAGGTCCTGCCATGTAACCGTGCCCCCGAACTTGTAGAATTCCAGTTCCAGCTTTCGCAGAGGCGCCAGCGGAATTGTTACAGCCTTCTTCTGTTCAGGGTCCAGGTAGAGGTGAGCCTTCGGAGAATGAACAGGAGTCGCCTGTGCGATCTCCCGTGCAAGAGCTTCGAACCCTGCCGCTTCCAGTCCCGCCTCGACAAGCTGAGTGCTCACCTCAACAGGGAGGAGAACGTCAATGTCACTCTTCTCGTCAACATCTCCCCTCGCAAGGCTGCCGTGGACTATGGCGGAGGCCTTCCATGTTCCCAGCGCTTCTAGAATTGCAAGGGCGTTTTTTCTGAGGTTGTCGAACAGAGCCCTCTGGTAGGGGGAGTAGCTGACGCTGACTTTGTCGAGGAGCTTAACCGGTTTGGGACCCGAACCTCGACGTGTCAAAAGGTCCCCCTGAAAAGGTCCTCATGCCCGCCTACAATCAGAGGGGAACTTTTCGCTCGTTCTTGAAACCGGACCCGTTTCACACCTCTGATGATGGCCGCAGGAATCGCTTCTCTACCCTGGCCCATAACCAGTTCGGCCGCTGAGGCCAACTCATCGGCGACTGCGACGTTCTTGAACCGTAGTTGGTAGCCGAACAGGTCCCGCTGGCCCCGGTAGTCAACCATGGGATTCAGCCCCGCGACCCCTATCGTCTCTTCCACCTGTCCCCGGCGGAAGGGTCTGCTGTGAGTGTCGCAGATGATCACTCCGACCGTTTGTCCTGTCAAACGCTTTATTCTGCTCCTCAGTCTTCGAGCCGACGCGTCAGGGTCCTCCGGCAACAGCGCGTAGGTCACGGGTCCCTGCACATTCGACTTGTCGACTCCTCCGTTCAGACAGGTCCAGCCATGCTTCGTTCGTACAATGAACGCTTCCCTGTCGGCCCTGACAACCTTCCGTGCGTCCCGGAGAACAACTTCTACAAAGCCGCCGCTCTTCCCTGTCCTTCTGGCGAGCTGCACAGCTCTCTTGGAAGCTCGGATCTTGTCGACGTCCACCAGTCGGCCCTCTGATTTTGAAACAGCCTTCTGGCCCACCACCAGAACATCGTCGTCCCTGATTCCGATGCCGAGCCTTTTGGTTACGTCAACGATAAGGCGGGCTAGGTCGTCTCCCGGGCGTATAAGCGGCAGTCCCGTCAACGGAACTATTGTCAGCGAACTGGCCAAGGCTGGCGTCTAAGCGGAAATGTTCCAGTATAGAAACTAGTGAGTTCTGCGGCTGTTCCAGTCTCGCCATGTGGACCTGTGAAAGCAGGTTTATATTCTAAAGCCTTCGCCAGATTGCGTGAAGGTTGACTTGCCGGAGGACGTCCGGTAGCCGTTGACGAGACGACTGCTGCTTTCTCCCGTATAGCAACCCGAAACAGAAAGGAACGAATGAAGAACGGAGGTGGAAACGTCTTTGGGTTATGAAAGGAGAGGCTATGGTGGCGGTAATAGGTTCGGTCCTAAGCCCGTCGAGGAAGGCAAAGAATACGATGTGGACATTAAGGAGATCAGCAGACGCGGAGAAGGAATCGCCCGAATCGAGGGACTAGTTGTCTTCGTGCCGAATACGAAACCCGGGGACCACGTAAAGGTCAAAATTACGCGGGTCTCCAACCGCTTCGCATCAGGCGAACTAGTACAATAAAAGACCCGCAAAAGGGAGAACCTCGTTCTCCCAATCCCTCATTTTTTCCATCTAAAGAACCAGACTCAGTTCTAGCCGTCATGACAGTTGAAATAAGTGGTATGTTGATGTTTTACGGTGCAGAGATCTGTGGAGCTTCGCTCTTCCCTAGATGCTCTCCCTTTGAGAACATCGCCATAGCCTG
>CAYIBO010000182.1:0-1946 GCA_964361545.1 uncultured Candidatus Bathyarchaeia archaeon | reverse complement strand
CTCATCCCCATACTTCGCAACACGCATCCCCACGCGTCTCCCGCCCGCCTCCCATTACCTGATCAACACGCTACAGAGGATGCAGATCCTTCTACTCGGCATCGGGCTAGTGAACATGCTGCCACTGTTCCCGTTTGACGGGGACAGATACTTCGACACTATCCTCAGCCGGCTGGGCCTGAAGAACACGAAGCCAGTCCGGACCATTGCCAGCCTCCTCTCTCTCGGCTTGCTAGCCTCGAACCTGGTACTTTCCTACACAGTATTCGGAACGGTCCTGCTACGGTGAGCCAAGTCAATCCATCGCTCTGCACGGCCTGCAACCATCACCCCGCCTTCTACAGGCGAGAATACGAAGGAGTAACTCTCTGCAAAAGCTGCTTCAAAGCCTCCGTCGAGCGGAAAGTGCGCCGGACCATAAGCCACTGGAAGATGTTCACACCACACGACCATATCGCGGTGGCCGTCTCAGGTGGTAAAGATAGCCTCGCGCTCCTCATGATTCTCAAGAAGCTCACCGTCAGATTTCCCCGGACCCGGCTGACAGCGGTTACAGTGGATGAGGGAATCGCTGGGTACCGGGAAGAGGCTGTTGAGATCGCCTCTGATTACTGCCGTCAGCTGGGTGTTGACCATGAGGTCGTTTCGTTCAAGGACATCTACGGCTACGGGCTAGACGAATTCCTCAGACAGAAACGGGAACGAATGACCGCGTGTTCCTACTGCGGAGTGTTTCGGAGAAAAGCTATCAACTTGGGCGCGAAGAAAGTTAGCGCAACAAAGATCGCCACGGCCCACAACCTGGACGATGTTCTGCAAACTTACCTGTTGAACCTGTTGCAGGGTGATGTGGCGCGTTTTGTCAGGTTCAGCCCGCTTCTACAGGACCCGCGAGGCCAGTTTCTGACGCGTGTGAAGCCTCTCTGCGAGATTCCAGAGAGGGAGATTGTGCTATACGGTTACGCGGAGGGTCTACGGTTCCAGACAGCGTCCTGCCCGTACATGACTGAGGCTTTGAGAAACGAGCTCCGGACAATCTTCAACCGGCTGGAGATTGCGCATCCCGGGGTCCTGTTCTCCGCCTACCAGGCGATGCTGAAGCTCCGAAACTTGGCGGAGCCAGGCGTGCCACCGTCGAACCTGCAGTCCTGCCGGAACTGCGGCGAACCAACATCAGGACAGATTTGTGAGGCGTGTCGCATGGTTGGAGTTACGCCGGAAAGGCTGGAAGTTCCCGCCTAGGACCCGGCCATTACTTCTGGAATCTGCATCAGCTCGTCTAGGACCCTGAAAGTGAAACCCCAGACAATATGGTCGTCGACCAGGTAGCATTCAACGGCCCATCGCTGGCCTCTGATTTCCACCTCTGCGGTCCTAAGTTTCGAAGGCAGGTCCGGCAGCGAAACCCAGAATGCTTCAGCTACCTCTCCGCTCGTCTTTAGCGGTGTACGTCTTCTCAAGGCGTAGACCCAGGGCTGAACCTTAACCTCAGGGTTCCGTCCCGGACGACCGATGCTCAAGGGTCCTAGTTCCTCCCCGTCAGGCTTGAGATCTATTCCCACTTCCTCCACGACCTCCCTGTGCAAAGCCTCCTTCGGCGAAGAGTCAGAACTCTTGACCTTCCCCCCTGGAAAGCCCACTTGGCCGGACCAGGGATCGTCAAGCCTCTCTGGTCGTTGAATGAGCAACGTCTCCAATCCCCTACCCGGCTCCTCCACCAACATAACCCCAACGACAGCCTCGACTTGATCGTTGTCGGAGGAACGGGACTCTGTTGTGAGGACTTGCTTCAGCTTCTGAAGTCGGGGTCCTAGGGGAAATTGAGGCGACAATGGGCTCTAAGCACTCTTGCCGGTGGTTGGTGGAAATAGGTTTGTCCTAAACTGCTACGGGCCTAGCGTCAGCAGGCTTGCCCGTTATCTCCTCGTTGATGAGGTGGTATTTTG
>CAYIBO010000181.1:0-1952 GCA_964361545.1 uncultured Candidatus Bathyarchaeia archaeon | reverse complement strand
AAAAGGGTCCATCCTATGGATGTTTTGTGCGG
Organism: uncultured Candidatus Bathyarchaeia archaeon; assembly: GCA_964361545.1. Taxonomy (GTDB): domain Archaea; phylum Thermoproteota; class Bathyarchaeia; order 40CM-2-53-6; family 40CM-2-53-6; genus BA-19. The sequence continues at coordinate 1,920 of CAYIBO010000181.1, read as the reverse complement.
ACAGTCTTAATATATATCCGTTGACGTAGTATGAGGCGTAAATGGTCAGTTTCCGTCTCTGAAACACCACTTTTCGAGGATTAGAACTATCATGGAAGAAACGAGCTCAGCGGAGCAGACGAAAGAGGAGGTCGACGCGGGAACGGCTCAGGACCCTGTCCGGGCGTTTCGTGAGGGTGAGAGGGCGAAGATGGCCCGGACCCTTGAGAGGCTGTTGAGGGTTGCGAGGGGACAGGCTCGGAGACGAGCTGTGCCCAGCTTGATCCGGCTGAAATGGGTCAACACGGTCTGCTACCTGACCCAAACCTACAACAGCATACTTGGCGACACGGAGTATGACGAGATGAGACAGGAAATGGCGCTATTACAGGAAAAGGTGGAGAAGCTTACCAAGGAAAGATATCGCAGGGCTCAAACGGACAATACACGAGACCAGCTCGAAACTGGACAGCCTGACCGAGACACTGACACCTAGAAACCCGGTCGAGTTCTGCGTCAAACAGCTAGAATTCCAGCCGACAGACTACCAGAGGAAAGTCTTGCTTGATAAGAGCCAGTTCATCTCGCTGCTATGGTCGCGGCAGAGCGGAAAGACGGTAACCGTCAGCGCAAGGATTCTCTGGACAGCACTCAGAAGACCCGGGTCCACGATAGCTGTTGTATCACCAAGCCTCCGACAGAGCAAGGCAGTGGTCCGAAGAATCGCCCTCTTTGCAGACGTGCTACCAAAAGGCTGGCTAAGCCAGGTTCAGAAAACCCGAATAGACTTCGCCAACGGTAGTGTTGTAGAAGCCTTTCCCAATAATCCGAGCTCTATTCGGGGTCCTAGCCTGAACCTTGTCTACTGCGACGAGATGGGCTTCATAAGAGACGACGAGGAACTGTACGACGCAGTTCTGTTCACCATCGCCTCAACAAAGGGGACATTCATAGCCTCCAGCACTCCCGGCAGCAAGGAGAACCTCTTCTACAAAATATGCAACGACCCCAGTTTTGGATTCAGCAGGCATCACGTGACGTGGAAGGATGCACTGGAACCCAACGGCCCGTTGAATGAAAGCGTTCTTTCAGCCATTCGGAAGCAGTTGGAAGGGGACCCTTGGCGTTGGAGGAGAGAGATGGAGGCGGAGTTTGCGGAGGACGAGGAGAGCTTCTTCCCGCTCAAACTGATTACCCCGGCAATCGACGAGAGTCTAGAGTACAAGCCGCTGGCTGAAAGGGTTCAGGGTAGAAGCCTCTACGCAGGGCTGGACTTTGGAAAACACCACGACCATTCCGTGGTTGTTGTGGTGGACTATGACGTACAGACAAAGACCACGTCTCTAGTCCACTTGAAGCATTTCCCGCTGGAAACTGAATACGGAACAGTCATAGGATATGTCAAGGGCTTGGAGGAACGCTGGAGCCGAGTCGCGAGGATCACAACCGACACTACCGGGGTTGGGGATTCGGTTACGGAGGAGATGAGGAGGGCGGGGTTGTCACAGACGTGGGGCGTTACGCTCACTCTTCAGAGCAACACAGACATTCTGGAGAACCTGCGTCGCATGCTGGAGAAAGAACAGCTAAAACTGGTGTATGACCCGGAGCTTATCGCGGAGATGAACTGCGAAAGTTACGAGATGAACAAAGCAGGCCAGTTGCAGTTCTCGCATCCGACGGGCACGCATGATGATAGGCTGTGGGCCCTGGCACTGGCATGCCACGGGCTGAGATACGGGACCTCAGCGACGGCCTATCATCCGGTCGTCCTGTTGGGGAGGACTATGAAGCCACTGGACCTACTGATCAAGGCCCGTCTGTCCAGACAAATATCGAACGCACACAAGGCTAGTGAAGGAACCATGAGGGTCTGTCTTGCATGCGGAACAAAACGGCCGCAAGACATGGAAACCTGCCCAAACTGTCACAAGTCCCAGT
>CAYIBO010000180.1:0-1980 GCA_964361545.1 uncultured Candidatus Bathyarchaeia archaeon | reverse complement strand
TCACAGCAGTGACCCTCGACCTTCGAGGCTATCGAAAACCTCGCACCGAAGCTCCATCGGAAGGAATTGTTCTGCCCGTTCTCAACCTGGCTCCGAAATAGAACACTCTCAAGCGATGCGTCTCGAAACCCATTGCCCCATCTGTACGCGGGAGTTGGACCCTCAAGGCGTGTGCAGAAGCTGCGGATACTGCGCAAGCTGTAGCATGGACTGAAGTAACTCTAGTATCCCAGCCTCCCGACGGGGTAATACTATTCAGGAAGAGCAGGGGAGGTGTCCCCCACCGACTTGGACTTCTCAACTAGGGAGTTGGGCGTATCCACTTGGCCTGATTTCCAGAGGTTGCTCTCAAAGCAGGGCATCTGCTGGTGCATGTACTACCAGCGCCCTCACAGCTGGGAGCAAGAGATGAAGAAGTACGGCGTCAGCAAAAGCGAGCTACCCTCTCATAACAAGAAGAGGAAAAAGGAGCTTGTCGCTCAAGGAAGGTCACACGGGATAATCGTCTATTCGAACAACCAGCCGGTGGGATGGTGCCAGTATGGCCCAAAGGAGGAGGCACCTGCAATCGACAGGGGCCGCTTCTATCGCAAACTAGACCTGAAAAATGACGGTAGATTGTGGAGGATTACGTGTTTCTTCGTCGACAAAGACTACAGGAGGAGAGGCGTCGCGGCGGTCGCACTCCGGGCCGCGCTAGATTCGATTAGAAAAAAGGGCGGTGGAACAGTTGAGGCGTATCCCCGAGTCTCCAAGCACGGAGGTTCAGTGTCTTTGTGGTTTGGCACTGCCGGCATGTTCAGGAGAGAGGGCTTCAAGCGCGTATCGCCCCTCGGCGGGTCGGTGCTGATGCGCAGGGTTTTCCCCTTATCAGGAGAGAACAAAGTCGAGTAGCACAGCGTCCTGATACGAGGTTCAATCGGGCAGACCTTTCGCGCTTGACTGGTCTGGAGTCCGCCCAAGGCACAAGACATTTCTTTGTGACGCTGCGTTTGGCGAACTTGCCTTGAAGAAACTGGTCGAGATCGCACTCTTCACGCCTGACGTGAAACGGACTTTGGAATTCTACCGCAAGTTCCTCGGAGCAAACCCCACCTACGAGTCTGAGGAGTCGGCCGAGTTCAAGCTCGGAGAAACGAAACTCTTCATCCATGCTAAAGACGAGAGGGATGAAAACCCTGAACCAAACTTTCCCCCAGGCATCGACCACCTAGCATTCGGAGTTGATGACTTAGAGGAAGCATGCGAACAGCTGCGCTCACAAGGAATAAAAGCCGAAATCGGACCTCGAGACTTCTACTGGGGAAGGTCCGCATACTTCCGCGACCCTGGCGGCCGCCTTGTCGAACTCCACAAGTCTCAGAAATAGGGGAGACCGGTTAGCCGACACTTTTCGCATCGAGAAGGCCAGGGTCCAAGACACAGGGTTAATCTGTGAAATCGACCGGAATCAGATTGGTAGTTCCAGAAGGAGGGACTACCTGTCGAAGGCGGTCAGAGATGGACAATGTCTCCTCGCAAGAATGGATGGGAAGTGTGTCGGATTCGCTGTGGTGGACGAGGCTTTCTACGAGCAGAGTTTCATCTGGTTACTGGTTGTTGACCCAAGTTACCGTAGACGAGGGATTGCGAGTGCACTCATTCGGTTCATCGAATCCATTTGCCCGACAGAAAAGTTGTTTACCTCAACAAACCAATCCAACCTCGCCGTGCAACGTCTGATGGACAAGCTGGGGTTTGTTAAGAGCGGCTACATAGAGAACTTGGATGAAGCCGACCCGGAGATTGTGTATTTCAGACGAATCAAGAAGAAACCTTAGTCTAGGAACTTACACCGCATATTGGGGCGTAATAGAGTCGAGAGCTCTCCCAATATACCTTTTTTAGTAGATAACGGCTATCCCAGTCTTCTAACTTGCCCCGTCGTGAGAGTCCGGCCCGTTCCCCCATAGCCGACAGCGTACCCCCGCAGCCAAGGGC
>CAYIBO010000179.1:0-1987 GCA_964361545.1 uncultured Candidatus Bathyarchaeia archaeon | reverse complement strand
TGGTGAATATTTCTTCCGAGTACAAGAAGGCCAAGCTGTTCAAGCAGTTGTCGTTGACGCCCCTGACGAAGACGGAGTGGCTTACGTCGAAGATAATCTGGTACACGTTTCTCTCCATCCTATCTTTCATGCTGATGACCGCCGTAGGGGTCACGGTCTTCGGCGCCCAGGTATCCCTCTCAATCCTGATCCTCCCCTTCCTAGTGGTCGGTCCATTGTTCTTCGTCTCCCTCGGGATGCTAGTTGGGATGTTTTCAAGGAGTGTCGAGTCGGCGGCCGTGGTTGGCAACCTCGTCACGTTTCCCATGATGTTCCTCTCGGGCACGTTCTTCCCCGTGAACACGATGCCTGCGTACCTCCAGACGGTCGCGCACGTGTTGCCCCTGTTCTACGTGATAGATGGGCTGAACCAGGTGATGATTTACAACAACCTGGGCCAGATGCTTTACGATATCGGGGTGATGCTCGTGGCCTCGGCGATAGTCTTCGCCCTAGCAGTGAGCTTCTTCAAGTGGAGAGAAGACTAGCCCCTCCCCGCACTCCCTGGTCTAGGACCCTCCCGGAATCGATCAGGTCGATGAGGTACTGGTCAAACACCTACACGAGAAACGAACTAATGTGAAATGACGGAATCACCAGCTTGACCCGGTCAAATTCGAGGAATGCACGCAGCTTGCTTATTGACGATGTTCGAGTAAAGTGGCCTAAGTCCGACCTCGGGGTACCGATACTCTTTACGAACGCGGAAATTAGGACAATGCTGAAGCTAGTTGGAACTAAAGAAAGGGATGTATTCTACGACCTGGGTTGCGGTTGGGCTCAAAACCTGATAGTAGCCGCTACAGAATTCGGGGTCAGAAAATGCGTGGGAATTGAACGCGTCAAGCAGAGGTATCTCAAAGCTCTTGAGAGAGTAGAGAAACGGTCGCTTTCCAATCAAGTCAAGATCATCAGGGGCGATATCGAGAATCTCGTCGAGGGGAAGCTGCGTGGAGTCAGCATTGACGAAGCTACTATAGTTCTCTATGCATTGGGAACGAGCTCTGAATTCCTCGAAAGTCTTTCCAGGAAGTTGAGGAGGGGTTGTAGGCTTGTATACTATTACAACACGCTTTTTCCAGAGATAAAAGCAGACGCGTCAGACTACCCTTTCTACGTCTCGGTATTTCCTTTCAAGAAACCAGTTTCAGAGTTGGATTGGTTAACTTCAATCGTTCAGAAGAACACATCGTCTTCGGTTCCGGGGACGAAACCAGCAGCGGGGGAGTTGTGGGAGGAGTTGTTTCATGATTATGATTCGTTGGGATGGAGAGGAGAGGCCCGGAAATACCAGCAGAGGCTCAGAAAGTCGTTGAGCCTGATGAACGCTTAGCAAGACGCACTCCTTCGGGTTCCAAGGAATGTCCCCGTGTCAAGAAGAAAAGGCGTTCCGAGACAAGAACTGACAGGAGAACATGCCTAGGTGAGTCTTGCAGTTTTGTGCGATTTCGACGGCACCATCACCCTCACTGATACCTACGAGTATGTTCTGAGAAAGTTCGCCCAGGGTGACTGGAGAATATTCGACGACCAGTACGAGAGGGGAGAAATCACCCTTCAAGAATGCCTGAGAAAGCAGGGTTCACTAGTCAAGACCCCAGAGATGCTGTTGGTTGCTGAGCTGGAGAGGGTTACGGGCTTTAGGCCGAACTTCGACAAGCTAATCGGATATTGTAGGACGAACCGTATTCCCTTACTTGTGGTTAGCGCGGGACTGGATTTTACGATCAAGCATCTGCTAAGGCTCAAGGGCTGGGACAGACTAGTAAAATTGTACGTTGCTGAGGCGCAGAGTACCCCGGAGGGGATCAGGTTTACCTTTCCCAGACTGCGGGACAAAACATCACTGAGCATCAAGGACGACCTAGTCAAGCACTACAAGAAGAAGGGGCGGAGAGTAGCCTACGTGGGAGACAGCGTCCGGGACATACACGCCTTGAGAGAGGCT
>CAYIBO010000178.1:0-1999 GCA_964361545.1 uncultured Candidatus Bathyarchaeia archaeon | reverse complement strand
TGGGGTCCCTTCCCTCGGCCCCTTCGACAGGCGTTCGTTCAAGTCTATCTACCTCAGGGACCCGGATGGACTGATCCTCGAGATTGCCACCCGCGGAAATGGGAAGGGATACGATGACTCCGCGTATCCAGAATCACTGCTTTCCCGATGGAGGCAACCGACGCCCAACCCGCCGAAGTATACAGCACCGAGTGTAGACCCCGGCATGCGTCTTCAAGGGTTGCACCATGTCACAGCACTGTCGTACGAGTCCAGCCGCGCCAGAACCTTCTACAGTGACCTGCTGGGCTTGGATGCCATAGAGGAAACACGGCAAGAAAGAGCAGCTGGGCCCAGCCAGAACATCTATGGCCTGGACGGAGGGGCACCTGGAACTATGATAGGCTTCATAGACTCTCCCGAAGCCAGCCAGGGACTAGTGGGCATCGGAACAGTTCACCACATCGCCTTTGCCGTAGAGGACCAAGATGAGCAGCTGAAATGGCGGAAGAAGCTTCAAGCCCACAATGTGAACGTGACCCAAGTTCTAGACAGAAAATACTTCAAGTCCATTTACTTCCGGGAGCCGAACGGACTATTGCTGGAAATCGCAACCATACCCCCAGGGTTCACGGTCGACGAAACCAAGGGTCGCTTGGGCACGTCGCTCGCCCTCCCCGATTGGTTGGAGTCCCGGAGGCCCGTAATCGAGGCTAACCTCAAGCCGATAAGCACGACAGCCTGATCGGTCCAGTCATTCCACTCGCTGGAGAAACCGTCGAATAGCGCTGTTCACTTCCGAAGGTTTCTCCATTGTAGTCAGATGTGCCGCCTCTGGGATGACGACGAGTTGGGAGTCTGGAATGCTATTCGCCATTTTCTCCGCGTCGCTTACGGTGGTGAGAGAATCTTCTCTACCCACGATTATCAGGGTTGGGACCCGCATGGAACGTAGGAGTGGTGTTGAGTCTGGTCGGCGAGCCATCCCGCGCAGCGCGCCCGCAATTCCCGTCGGGCTTGTGGACTCCATCATATTGCGTAGTCTTTCAACCAAAGTGGGGTTGCTCGTGGACGTCTTCCCGGTGAACATCTTAACGATCATCTGGTCAACTAGCCCGCGTGGGCCGTCTTTCAACACCGACTGGGCCTGTTCCTCTCTTCGAGCCTGGGCCTCTGGAGTGTCAGCTTCCGCTTTCGTGTCGGCAAGTATCAATGCCTTGACGCGATTGGGGTATTGTCTGGCAAACGCGAAGGCAGCGTAGCCGCCCATTGACAGGCCGCCCAGAACAACGGGCCCAAGCCCCAGACGACCTAAGAGTGCGCTCACATCGCTTGCAAGAAGGTCCATCGTGTAGGGACCCGGAGTGGCTTGCGAGCGTCCGTGACCCCGAAGGTCGGGGGCGATGACCCTATGGTCTTTCGAGAGTTCGTCGATCTGAGCTTGCCACATGGTATGGTCTAGAGGAAAGCCGTGGAGTAGAGCGACTGGATGTCCGGAACCTGAGCTGGAATAGTACATGTCGAAGTCGTTCAATCCAATCCTAGGGGACAACCGCTAGCCCTCTACCGGTCCCAATAGCACCATGTGGAACACTCAGCTTGAATCTACTACTATAATCCGGTTTGGATGGTTACGACTTCCTTTAGTCAGCAGTCAATCTTTCCCCCACGATCCTTCAGTAGAATCCGGGTCTAGCGGGTAGTCAATACTGGCCAACATTATTGCAGTGCAATCGTTCAAGGGTGGAACTGGAAAGAGTACCATAACTGCAAACCTCGCTGTTACACTGGCCCGGCTTGGAAAACGTGTGGCTGTCATCGACCTTGACCTGGAAGGACCCGGCCTCCACGTAATATTCGGAGTTGGGGAGGGCCAGGTTCGCGCAACAATAAACGATGTTCTACAGAACTCGCGACCCGTTCAGGACGCGGTAATTGACCTCACAGACAGGCTGAACATTGAAAACGGCTGCCTACTCTTCTGCCCTGCAGGTCACAGGCTCGAGGAAATTCTCCGCAT
>CAYIBO010000177.1:0-2021 GCA_964361545.1 uncultured Candidatus Bathyarchaeia archaeon | reverse complement strand
AGCCCGAAAAGGAATAGAAACACGAATAATCCACAGCGCTTCAATATTCTCCGCCGTCTGTGGAGCCACTGGACTTCAGAGCTACAAGTTTGGCAAATCCACAACTCTTCCTCGAGACGGGCCAGTGCCGCCCTCGGTTATCGAAGCAGTCAGGGAAAACAGGGCCCGCAACCTCCACACATTACTATTGCTGGAGCTAAAGACCGACGGAAAACCCCAGCTCACAATCAAGAGTGCAATCGCTAGAATTTCGGAGACCCACAGCGACATTGCCGACTGGCTAGCTGTGGGAGTTGCAAGGATTGGCTCGAAAGACCAGCAAGTCAAGGCGGCTAAAGCTGCCATACTTGGAGAGTTCGATTTCGGAAAGGTCCCCTATTCGCTAGTGTTCCCGGGGAAGCTGCATTTCATGGAGGCTGAAGCCTTGAAAGCGTTCGCTGGCGCCTCGGACCCGGACCTGGAGGGAAGCCTGTGAGAGAGGACCCGGCTGAGAAGTCTTCGAAATACATCGAAGCAACCACGGAAGCACTCGAGCGCCTCAGTACGCGAAAGTTGCCCGCGGCTGTATCTCAGAAACATCTGGACCGTATCCTAGAACTGGTCCAGGGCTATACCAGAGACGCCAGGCATTATGTGGAGAGCAAGAAGCCCGTGACTTCACTGGCCTGCATAGCCTATGCGGAAGGACTGTTGGATGCTCTCAAGTTCCTCGAACTGATAGACTTTTGAGAAACACCATACCTGACCGGAAGTAATACGAGGGTCCGAACAAAGGTAAGGACGTGCAGTAAGGGTGCAAGAAGCGTTACGGTGGATTAGCACTGGACTAATGAAAAAGGAGCCCATGGGAGGACTCCCGTCTACCCAGATAAGCATGAAAGACAGGACGCGAAGTATCCTTAGAGTGCTGGGAAACGCGGTTATGGAAGGCTGAGGGCATGACCGAGAAGAAACGCTTGTCTGCATGGGAACAGGCACGACTCAACTTCACCTTGAAAGAGCGCGAACGTCTTCGCAGGGTTCAAGCTAAGGAGCTCCCCGCGCGGGGACGCGTCATGGACCTAGAGGAAAACAGGAAGCGGCTTGCAGAGATGAAGAAGCGACTGGAAGTTGAGAAGTGATGCCGCAGGACTGGATGCTCAAGTGGAGAACCCCCAAAGCGTCTTGTGATAGAACATGACAGACAAGGACAGCGTTGCGCTGCCCGTACAGCTTAACAGTTCCTTTTGGAGCCCCTAGGACCTCTCAAACTCTCCAGCGCGTCCGATCGAACTCCCGTGTTCACCGCTTTGAGGACTATTGACCTTCCAGGGTAACACTCCCCTGATATCCAGCCAGCCCCCAGACCCCTTCCGGCCATGATCAAATGTGCCGGTTGCAAAGGGAACATTCGCCCCCCCCAGCCTGTCTCAGCCGTCTTCACCGCTGACCGACATCGAAGCTTCTTCCACCGGGACTGTGAAGAGAGAATAGACCAGTTCGCCAGATGGAGGGAAGAAGCACCTTGGGCCTTCAAGCCCACACGGCTCACGCTCGCCGAATGGCGACACTGTGGTCCCCACAAACACCGGGGTGTCTGGCAGTCCATATTCATCGCCCGCCGGGACGAAGACGTCTGGTGCCCCGATTGTGGCTTGAAAATCGCCCGCCATGAAAACATGACCTGTCCTTCATGTACAGGACCCGCTATCATTCTCAACGCGGAACTGACTCGGATGGTTTTCACCCATGGCGAACCCCTCTACAAACTACACCTGCACTGCATCAGTAAAGGAGAAGCATCCCACACCTATGGCATCATCACCGGCTATACACCTGTGGCTGTGACAGCCAGGAGGAAAGGCGAAGAGATCCTGGAACAGCCCGGCGAGCCAATGATGCTGAAATATCAGCCAAAAGGCGACCCTAAACAAGGTCTAACATTATAGCCAGTCAAACCCCGGGGCACGGCGAAGCTGGCCCGCTCAGAAAAAATCCCGAAAACGTGGCAAGGATTCCGCGGTTTCGAAGCCTGACACCAA
>CAYIBO010000176.1:0-2023 GCA_964361545.1 uncultured Candidatus Bathyarchaeia archaeon | reverse complement strand
AAGCGACTGGTGCGGGGGTGGGCTTCTCGCACCAGTTTACCGGTACATATAAGCACGCTCCACGCGGTACTGAGTAGAAGCTACTGCATTCGACTGGCGGTCCGGGCTTTCGATGGCTTCGTCTCGCGGCTCCTACGCGGCCTCGCAAGACAGAGAGTTAGACTTCGGCAAGAAGACTAACTATTCCTTCCAGAGAAACGCGTCCATAATGGGCTTTCTTCGGCAATCCAAGACCGAAAGAGGCATGACATGTATGATGTACCCCCAAACACCTATAGCCGGCGAAACCGATCCGTCTACAAAGGTGAAAGACAAGATGCGGAATCCGTTCCGAAGAAAACCCAAGAAAACATCAAACCCAGAAACAGCAAAACAAGCCTAGATCAATTCTCCTAGACGCCTTCCTAAACGGATCTAGGACCCAGGCTAGACGACCGGAGAGAGAATCGGGGAAACGATAATCCCCGACCACGCTAGCAACAGCTATTACATAGCAGTAACAAAAATAGGAAAAACAACAATGCAAACCAATATGAATTTCCCGACCCACGTCTTGGCGACGGTTAACCCCGGACTGCTCCACGACCGACTCAGCCCTTTTTGTGCCAATCATCTTAAGCTCAAGCTCACTCTGAAACCGATTCCCCGGGCCACTGACCACCGCCTGGGATTCAGCGAATAGCGTGGCTTCCCAAGGGCTTTATCCCGCATACTTGGGGAGACCCTCGCTAGCAAGGACGGAGATAGTGGCCTCGTTCAAGAATACTTCTGGGTTCCAACCTCAACCCTTGTCCAAGGCATCGGGAGAACCCTGATTACAGGGCTACAAGTCGTATGCAGAAGATAACATGGAGTCTCCTTCCTTAGTTTGGAGGAAGAAAGACGAGGTCCAAAAAGGGAGTCAACCTTCGATTTTCATTGAAAGCCTTGCTATGGCTTGTTCTCTAAGGCTATCTAGAAAACTGGGCATTGTATTTTTCCATTGAGGCGCACTCCTGAACACAGTTCCAAGACGATGTCGAGTGATGTTCAAGTTCTCGAACAAGGCTGAGGTTACATGGCGGAACCCAAAGCCTTGGGGCCGGCTGTAGAAGGTAGTAGCAGAGCTACCCGAGTAACAGTCAGCTTACCTACGCCTATTCCCGACCAGTGGAACCCCCTTTGACTGCGAAGTTGAACCGCCTATTCCGATTGTACTCCATGCGAAGAGAGAGTCCTGACGCAAACCCGCCAGCAACTGAAAGTACGTGTCAGGAGGCTTCTCGTAATGAGCAAAATTCTCGCCGCGCAAGCCACAGACCAGGGTCAAAGCTGGCCGAATCGGGTAAAAGAAGGGAGCCGGTAATTACGAACCGCCGGCCGCGGCCAAGAAGATTAGCCCTTTCCTTCCAACCCTGAACAATCTCTAAGGAGGGAGGTTAAACGTAAACGGTCCGCTCCTTGATTTCCTGACTTACCATTTTCCTACGAATGGAGCGTGTGAGGGCTTGTATATTTACCGGTAAAATGGTGCGGGGGGTGGGATTCGAACCCACGAAGGCCTGCGCCACAGGATATCTCCTGCAGCAGGGATCTTAAGTCAAGCACCAGTCCCGTGTTGGGAATGGTCCTGCCCCTTTGACCTGAATCCCGCCCGAAAGCCTCTACAACGGGTCTCGGGAACCCCCGCAGAGAAGAAACATTCAGAAAGCCGGTTCTTAAAAGCCAGCACCGATAGCCGATTAACTCCTAGTTCGTGCCTACTCGACACCTTCTAACCAGGGCCCGAGGTACAATCTCCACAAATCCACCGATACGGAGAGACAAACCTGTACGAAGGGTCCAACGGGACAATGACGCCTTTCAAGACCGCCCAGAGACCGGTCACACCAGACTCTGTCAAAACACTAATGGTACTGGAAGCGCTTGTCGCTGGATTCCTTGGCTTCTGGCTATACAGCGAGTACCTCAACAACCTCTACTTCCAAGCCTACGTCAACACAGCATTCCTCCAACACATAACCACCTATGCTATGGCCATCAG
>CAYIBO010000175.1:0-2052 GCA_964361545.1 uncultured Candidatus Bathyarchaeia archaeon | reverse complement strand
TGGCACGGTGCTCCGGTGGTGTAGCCCGGTTTAGCATAGCGGCCTTAGTTCGACAAGCACTGTCGATCGGCCAGTCGAGTTGCAGTCCGGGTTCGGCTGCGGGGAAAACTCCCCAGAGCCGTTGATCGCGGGTTCAAACGCAGTCCCATGAACTGCTGAAAATCCCGCCCGGAGCACCAGTCAAACTATTTGATTCGAACCCCCTTCGGCCGAAGCCGTTCTATCTCCGGCTTTTCTGGCCGCTCGCCTTTGAGGTCGGAAGGATTCCGCGATGTAGAGAATGTGTTTTTCGAACTAAGAGCAGCAGAAATCGAGCCTGACGCGCTTCTTTCCGGAATTCAGCCTTTGAGTCTATATCTTCACAGTGTCAGAGCTCTCGTAGTACTTTCTCGCTACCGTAACCGCCTCATCGGCCCTCTTGGCAATCGTTCTGTATTCGTGATGCGAGTCTCCGGCCAAGGAGGCGGCCTTGGTGAAGTGGGTTCTTACCCCCTCAAGGTCTCCCTTGTAGAGGGAAACTCCTCCGGCAATTCTGTAGCCGACTTCAGCCCTCATACTGTTCCCCTTTACCTCGAAATCCCGGGCCTCGTTGAGGATGGTCTCTAGTGGAGGGATTATCTTCTTAGGGTCAAGGAACATGAGGTTCGAAAGGGCGCGATAAAGCTCTTCGTCCCCACCGCAAAGATCCTGGAGCCTACTTGCCACTGAGACTTCCGCAGCGGCCTCGGTGGAAGTTTCCCGCTTCTTCCTACCGAAGAGGAATATCAGAGCCTCGCCACCTCTTCAACCAGTTCTGTAGTCCATAAGACAACCATTTAAGAATTCATCCCCTGCTGTCCTGTCAGAATCGAGGGTTCAACGGGAAGACTAACTGTTGAGCGTGGAAGACAAGTTCATCCGGCGAAAGGAAACAAAGGAAAAAGCCCGCCGCAGGAAGAGAGGGCCATACCGTAAGGCTTCCAGTGGAAGGCTGATTAAGTACTAACTCCATCGGGGCTTGGCGTTGAATAACCCGGAAGACATTAGGGTATCCCTTGGCTCGAAGACCATCGCTGTCGTAGGCGCGTCACGGGACCCTTCCAAGGACGCCCATACGGTACCGGTTTATCTCAAACGGCACGGCTATGACGTGATCCCAGTAAACCCGTTTGCAGATGAGATCCTTGGCGTGAAATGCTACAAGAGCCTTCTGGACATTCCGGGAGACGTGGCCAAGACGATTGAAGTGGTGGATATTTTCAGACCCTCGGAAGACGTGCCTCCTGTCATTGACCAGGCCATTGAGCTGAAGAAGAAGCATGGGAGGCTGGAGACTGTCTGGATGCAGCTGGGAATAAGCAACGAGGCAGCGGCTGAGACAGCTCGAAAGGCGGGACTAGGGGTGATTCAGGACGCCTGTATCAGAATCGAACACGGCAGAAGCCTTGGGTAGAGTAATATTCAGAAAGACCCGGCGTCAACTTGACGCCAGTTTGGGAAGTTCCCGTTCTGGCTAGTGCAGGATTGGAATTTTTCGGTACTTGGCGATGCTGCCGGGGTCTATGGCTATGGCTTCAGTGCAGCCATGATGGCCGAAACAGATAGTGCAGTGCTCCACATCCCAGGACTCGTCAACCCTTCGACAGGTTTCACACATCAGACCAAGCGCCCTGATGTCCGTGCAGGCTTGACAGAGTTTCCGCGATACCTCCAGTGGATTCGGGTCCTGGGCGATCGTCGCGGCAATGTCCCTAGTCATGTCTCGCACCTCTCTGGCATCTTCCAGTTGAATTGCCTCGCCGCGGACCTGGTGTCGGTATTTGCTGATTGCTGCTTGCGTGACTCCCAGCCTTTCGGCGACCAGTTCCTGTTTCATACTATATTCTTCCATTAGCTCTCGGGCTACCATTGCCCGGAGGGCTGGGATGACGGACTTGGCCGCGACTTCGCACGGAATAATCAAGCAGCTACCACATGAGATTTCCCGCTGCAATCTATTTAAACATAACCTATGTCATACTCTGAGAGGGACCGAAGAATGGTGACCGTAGAGGAAGTAACGAAGGAACTGGA
>CAYIBO010000174.1:0-2083 GCA_964361545.1 uncultured Candidatus Bathyarchaeia archaeon | reverse complement strand
AAACAGTTTCCAGGCTCAGGGTTGACAGGAGAATCTGGACGGGGCCGGCTTTGTCTAGGCTGATAGTTTACGCCTTGGATGTTACGCATCTGGTTCTAGCGGTTGAGCCTGTTGGAGAGTATGAACAGACAGCCCTCTTCAAGGAGAAAGCCCGGGTCTCGGTGGAGGATGGAGAGTACTTGGTGGAGCTTCCCCGGAAAGTCTACGACTTCTACCAATTGGACGAAGCAGATTATACGGTGATGGCTTCAGAGATAAAGCCCAAGACGATAGAGATCCTACTCTGAACCAGTCCTTTACTTCTCGCAGATTCCTTCTGGGGCTAAGACGGGCAGTTTTAGAACACAGGTTTGGACTGGCAGCCTTCCTCATACCTCTGGGTGTCAGAGCAGTTCCAGAGATAATCGTAGGACCCTACGCGGTCGGGTTTGATACTATAGCGTTCTATGTTCCCAGCACACTGGACTTGGCATCAAGTATGGCTCGCTTTAATAGTAGGTTACCATTCTAGATTCTTGCGGGACCTACGTTGAAGGTCGAGGATAGGCTGGATGTGATCGAGAGGGAGCTTGCAGAGATCAAGGCCACACTGTCATCCTCTCGGAATCTGAAGGTTGCAAAGCTGAAAGGATTGTGGAAGGGGCTCAAGGTCGACGACAAAGACGTAGAAGCGGCCAAAAAGTCCCTCTTCAAGCATGTCTCCGCCTAGAGAGTTCTATGTCACCGATACCCATCCCTTCGTGTGGTATCTGGCCGACGATGCAAGGCTTGGTTTCAATGCTAGAATGGCTTTCGACAGCGCGGACTCTGGGGAAGCAACGATCATCATCCCAGCTGTAGCGCTAGCGGAAGCAGTCTATCTCGCCGAAAGGGGACGAATCGAGACCAAGGCAGAACTAATGTTCGGGATAGTGGAAAACGCTTTGAATTACAGAGTCTATCCGTTAGACCTTGCAATCGTCAAGAAATCTTGGGAGCTGAAGAAACTCTCGGAGATTCACGACAAGTCGATTGTAGCGACTGCAAAGCATCTTGGCTTCGAACTCATCACCAAGGATGGAAAGATCAGAGACAGCGGCTACGTTCGAACCATATGGTAGATTCGCCAAGGATGCAAAGTTCCCAGACATCTTCCCCAGAGAAGTAGAGATTCTACTCTGACGCGCTTCCAGCTGATACGCGGGCTGCTTCTTGCAACACTAGAGACAGTTCGCGAGCATAGGTTTGGACTGGCAGCCTTCCTCATACCCCTGGGTATCAGAGCCATTCCAGAGATAATCGTGGGACCCTACCCTGTGGGAGCTGATATTACAGCGTCCTGTGTTCCCAACACACTGGACTGGCCCGTTTGTCGGGGAGATCGGGCCGTGAGAGGGCACATAAGGAAAGTTTAAGTTTTCTTTATACTAGTCAAATCGTGAGAGCCTGATGGCGGAGACAAAGGTCCTAGTCAAGTTGAAGGGAGTACCTGCTAGTGTTCTCTCCAAGCTTGTAGAGGGCGGATACTACAGCACCAAGTCTGAGGCTCTCCGGGCAGGTGTGGTCAGGCTGGGTCAGGAGTTCGGTCTCGTCAATCCCACCGAGGAGGCGTGGATGAGACTGCAATCCGAGATCAGAGGGACGAGGAAGAAGGTCATGGCCAGAGAGGTTCTCAGGGAGCTAGAAAGGGTCGAGACCCAGGCTTAGGGTCGTCTTTGACACCTCTATCATCGTCATAGGATTGACGCTACTATCCTCGAATTCACGGCTCGTACTGGAAGCCGCAAGGGCCGGGGTCTTCTCTCGAATTGGAGTACCGGAACTCGTCATGGAAGAGACGTGTAAGGTAATGGAGCGAATCTACGGTCGCAGAGTCGTCTTTCCAACAAGGACCTTCCTCCTCAGACTCTGCACACCCATTCCTCGAAGCCCTAGACTGGGGGAAGAGATGGAGAAGGCCAAGGGCATAGTTCCCCAGAAAGACCTTGAAGTGCTGGCAGCAGCCCGGGTGATGCAGGCCGACCGTCTCATAGCCTACGATAGACACTTCCAAGAACTGGCGGAGTATCGTACTCCGAAGAGAATGGTGGAAGAACTGGGGCTC
>CAYIBO010000173.1:0-2086 GCA_964361545.1 uncultured Candidatus Bathyarchaeia archaeon | reverse complement strand
TGAGGGGTTTGGACGATGTAAACGACCCGCCCACATCTATACTCTCGGAGATCTCGCCTCCCGCAACAGTGGCGCTACCGCCGACGTCAAGCCTGGACGCTTTGATTGGTCCTTTGATGTCCACCGTTCCTCCCACGTCGATCTCGTCTACTGTAGCGGGACCGCTGACTCGGAAGAAACCGCCCACATCAACACTCCTAGCAGTGACGGCGCCCGAGACCTCCATATGCCCACCCACCTCAAACTCGTCCGCCTTGGCCTCTTGGCCAACGCTTAGCCGCATCTCCACCTCCACAGACCTAGCTTCCAGAGAACCATCAACGACCAACTCTCCCCTTCGAACCCTGATGTCCCTCTGGACCTTCAGGTCCCCACGGACTAGCAGCTTGCCCTCATCCGCCGAGAATTCACCACAGACCAGGCTGCCTTGGAACTCAGCGCTACCGTGGCATCGGACTTCGCCCGAGACCTCGATGGGGGACGATCCTTCTTGTTCCACTCTCGCGCCTTCATGGAGTTCAAGGTCGCCGTCCACACGGCCGATTTTCATTGTGGCGCTTCTCGGAACGGTCGCGTCCCCCATCTCTGCCATCTCTTATCGGAAGTTCAACCGCTGGGTTGTTATGTTGACCCAGATTTGGGATTTGACTCGTTCTATTCTTTCCGGGTCCATCTCAGTATGGCACATTTCTATCAGCAAGACCATACGCGTGTCCTTGGCTTATAATGGTCGGGCACGTTCAGTAGTCACATCAAGTGATTTCGTCTAGAACCAAAGATTAGCGAAAGGTCAGGACTGGCAGCAGGGCGAACAGTTGCGGCATTTCTCATCGGCGGCACAGACCTGTGCTACTTCCTTGCCGCACGACGGGCAGACTGGCATAGGCGCTATACAGAACTACAATCGTAGGGAATAAAGTTTGGATAGAAACTGTTGGTAGTTTATCCGCATCCGCTTGTGTTGCCGCAGTTGAGGCACTTGTAGCAGGACCCGTTACGGACCATGATCATACCGCAATTATCGCAGGGCGGCGCGTCGGATTGTGGGTCGAAGGTGAACAGGTCCGACTCGTCCCTGCTGGTCCTAGGATTCGTCTTCTCGAGGGTCCTCGGCGTGGCTTGTTCCTTCGGGGGTTCCACGAGTGTGGTCTGGGTCTCAATGTTCTCTTCTGTTGTCGGTGTTAGCCGAGGGCATGTTGTTCTTCCTTCGACAGGAACTTCAGCCCCAGCCATCTGAAGATGTAGTCGACGACCGATTTGGCTATGCGTATCTCCGGGTTGGTGGTCCAGCCTGAGGGTTCGAATCGTGTGTGGACGAACTTGTTGATTAGTACCTTCAACGGTACACCGTATTGTAGCGCGAGGGAGATGGATGTTGAGAACGCGTCCATCAGCCCTGAGATGGTGCTTCCTTCCTTGGACATAACAACGAAAATCTCGCCTGGACTACCGTCATTGTAGAGTCCTGCGATGAGATAGCCTTCGTTGCCCGCGATACTGAACTTGTGGGTTATCGCAGCCCTCTCGTCCCGCAGTCTCCTCCTGGAGGGCTTGTATACGGACTCCTCGGCCTTCAGTTCCTTCTTTTCCTGCTCCTTAATGGTTGTGGTGAGGGGCTGTGTTCTCTTGGACCCGTCCCGGTAGATGGCTATGGCTTTCAAGCCCATCTTCCAGGCTGTGACGTAAGTTTCCGTTATCTCCTCTACTCTGACATCGTTGGGCATGTTCACTGTCTTGGATATGGCTCCGGAGATGAACGGTTGGACAGCAGCCATCATCTTCACATGACCCATGTAGTGGATGCTCCGTGTTCCCTTGGCGGGTTTGAAAGCGCAGTCGAAGACTGGCAAGTGCTCAGGCTTGAGGTGTGGAGCTCCCTCTATCGTATCGTGGTCCTGAAGATACTGCAGAATCTCGTCAATATCTGCGTTGGAATATCCGACACCCTTCAGGGCTTCTGGGACGGTGTTGTTGACGATTTTTATGACTCCGCCGCCTACTAGCCACTTGTACTTTACAAGGGCGATGTCGGGCTCGATGCCTGTGGTGTCGCAGTCCATCATGAAGGCGATGGTGCCGGTGGGCG
>CAYIBO010000172.1:0-2089 GCA_964361545.1 uncultured Candidatus Bathyarchaeia archaeon | reverse complement strand
CAAACCCCACCGTAACACTCCCTAGGACCTTGTCGTCCTGCGTGAACCCGTGACGTAGCCCTGGGTTCAAGCCGAACCCGAAGAACCCAAACCGGTCAACATCCCCCTTGCCCTCCGTAAGGTAACGCTCGAAGATCTGTTGTCCCGCTTCCGCGGAAAGATGGACTACCCGGCCCTGCTCCATCTCAATAGTCAATTGCTCAATCATCCCATCTCTGGTGCGCACAGGAGCGTTGAATACAACGGTTCCTTCTGCGCTCTGCTCATCTGCCGTGAGCTCAACAGCACCCGCTGGCAGGTGGACAGCCTCGCCCCTCTCAGCCTTCTCCGGGGTTGCGAGTCCCCATGAGAAGTCAGCAGGACGCTTGTCAAGCTTGAAATGAAAATCTGTTCCGTGCGGTGTGGTAATGTGAACGTCTTCCTCTCCCACCAAGAGAGGTAGGAGAGCTTTTCCGCGTCTTGCGACCTCGTGATAGTCAGCCATGCATCCATCGAACATCACTCTGCTCCATTCCTGGAAGTCCAGCCCCAATACCTTGGCCCTCTCAGGTGTGGCAAGGGTGGCCTCGATGCTGACGACTCGCACTTTTCTCGGACGGGCAATGGCTTTCCATTGTTCAACGAACTTGTTCCTTTCGAAGAACCAGAGGGTGACGAGTTTCTGCCGTTCTTCCGGAATCTCGTCCCAGGGAATCGGATTGCGGGGTCCTAGGGTGTAGATGTAGACGTCCGTCTCCTGCAGCAGCGCGGCTTGGTGAGCGGGAAGCCCATCCACCACGTTCAACGGTGCCTCTTTGATGGAGCGAAGCCACAACTCCTCCGGCTGAATCGTGACAATCACGGGACAGTTTCTCTTCTCGCACTCCCAAGCAAGGCCCGATGCGAGATCAATAGTATGGTCCCAGCTGTTGATCCACACCCTCTCGCCTGACTTCAGGGACGCGCAGACATCGAGGACTTGATGAGCAAGCTCAGGAATATTGGCCATCAACCTTACTCACTCCCAGACACGCCAACTTCTTCCCGCTAGACCACACCATCAAACCGTAGGCTTCCGTAAAACGGCAGAAGCTCAGTTCGCCCTGTACCATTCTATCGTCTTCTTCAGTCCTTCTTTGAGCCCAACGACAGGCCTGTATCCCAGCACTCGCTGAATCTTTGCTATTGAGGGTCTGGTCCTCATGGGCTTACGCTCTAGAGGAGTCCGGGGAGGCATAATCTGAAGCTTCGACCTTGACCGGGTCATCCGCTTAATCTCTCGCGCTAGGGCCAAGACCGAGATCTCCCTCCCTGATCCCACGTTGAAAGTCTCGCCGACAGCTCTGGGGTTTTTCAGGGCGAGAGTGACTGCCTTGCAGAAGTTGTCCACGTAATAGACGTCGTTAACGTCTTTGCCGCCGTTGTAGAGTGGTATTGGCTCGCCTGAAATGCATGCACGTATGAAGCGGGGCACCGCGGCGGTCGGAACGTCGTTAGGCCCGAACATCTTCCAACTCCTCAGCACCACAGTGGGCAGCTGCCCGTGCAGGTGAAAACTCTTCACAAAATGCTCTGCCACAACCTTGGAGTAGTCGTAGGGCGACCGCGGATTGTAGGAATCATCTTCCCTTAGAGGAAGCCTCCTTGGCAGACCGTATACATTGTTCGATGAGACATAGATGAACCGCTCGACCTTCTTTCTGGATGCCATCTCAAGGAGGTTCAGCGTGCCGAAACAGTTGATTCTGTAACACGTGTACGGATCGTCTATGGATTTGGGAACGTTGATGAGCCCCGCGAGGTGGACCACCGAGTCAAAATCCTGGTTACCAAGAACCTTGAGGACAAAGCTGGCATCGGTCAGGTCGCCGTTGACATCTGAACTGCTGATGTCGGTGCGCAGAACGTCTAGGCCGCTCTTTGACAGAAAGGAGCCGAGGTTGACTCCTACAAAGCCGTTGGCCCCAGTCAGAAGAATCCTCACAGGTTCAGACACAAACGGCTTTTTCTCCCCGAGACTTTCCCGGTAACGAATCAACTTTTCAGAGGATAGTGTTCCCTGAAGTGTGCGTAGGTTTCTGCACTGCAAACAAAGGGAATGTCAGGTCTT
>CAYIBO010000171.1:0-2092 GCA_964361545.1 uncultured Candidatus Bathyarchaeia archaeon | reverse complement strand
GCCCGGAAAACGGGGAGGACCGTGAAGACTTTCTCGAAGGATATGGCGCACATCTGCTTGTAGAGCTGGGGGGACTGGGCGAGATAGGCTTCCTTCTCGAAATATTTCAGCGAGAACAACTCGGCCCCGCCCTCACTGGCCGAGGCGATTATGACCGGAGGCTGAATCTCGATGAATCCGCGTTCTGTGAAGAACTTTCGGAAGGACTGGAGAATCTTGGATTGTATCTTGAATATGGCGTTTGACTCTTCACTTCGAAAATCTAGGACCCGCCAGTTGAGACGAGTATCGAGAAGGGTGTTCTGGACACCTCGCGGGTCAAGGGGGAGAGGAGTCTCTGACCGGTTAACGACTTCAAGCTCGCTGGGTATGACCTCTATCCCGCGTTTCGCAATCTTACTTGCAACGACGACTCCCTTTACTGCCACCACATCTTCCTGGTGAAGAGTCCCGATTTCGCGGAGAACCTCTGCCGGAGCTCTTGCTTTAGGAGCCGTCACTTGGACAATGCCGCCCATGTCCCGGAGTAAGAGAAACGAAATTCCTCCTAGGACCCGGACATCGTGAACCCAGCCGGTCAGAACAACCTCCTTGTTTAGCTGCCCACTCAACTGGGAAGTCAGGTGGGTCCTCTTCAGGCGAGACGAGTAAACCGGCTGGGACGTTGTCAGCGATGATTCAACTCGCCCGAACGTTCGGATGGCTGTTCATTTAGAACTTTTTTGTACCTGCCTCATGGCCGAGAACCCGAGAGGCTTCAACGCTGCTCCCCATTGTGATGGCTGTTCTCGACGGTGCAAGCGACCGTCCCGGCTCCGAGATGACTCCTCTCGAAGCAGCTCGAACACCTCACCTAGATGCACTGGCCAGGAAGGGGGCATTGGGAATGCTGTATACGGTCGGTAAGGGAATCGCGCCTGAAAGCGATGCAGGGGTCTTCTCTCTTCTCGGATACGACCCGCTTGACACCCATCTTTCCAGGGGCGTTGTTGAGGCTTTCGGCGCAGGCGTTCGTTTTCATGATGGCGACCTGGCACTGCGGGCTGGGTTCGCTACCCTGGAAGGCGACAAGCTCACCGACAGACGCGCTGGAAGATATCTCTTGACCGAGGAAGCTCGGGAGCTCGGTGAGGCTCTGAACGCGAAGCTCCGGCTCAAGGAAGGAGTAGACTTCGAATTCAAACCGACGGTAGGTCATAGAGCCGTGGTTGTCTTTCGTTCCAGCTCGTTCAAGTTCTCGTCCAACATTTCCAACTTCGACCCGGGCTATGTGAGGAAGGGGAACATCAGCATCGCACAGCCCGGTAAGGGACGCTACGAGATTCCCAAGTCAGAAGCACTGGATGGGACAGAAGAGGCCATTAGAACAGCTGCGTTAGTAAACGAGTTTGGCTTCAAGACCCGGCAGATTCTCGACCATCATCCTGCGAATGAGAAGAGGAGGCGTGAGGGCAAGCTTCCAGCCAATTTTGTCTTGATGAGGGACGCAGGCACTGCCAAGCCTAGGGTCCTAGCGTTCGGTGAGAAGTGGGGCTTGAGGGCCTTGATGATTGCAGAGCTGCCTGCGGAGTTGGGGATTGGCCGGCTTCTTGGAATGTCTGTGGCAGAGCTTCCTCCGGGAACTTCCCAGGATGATTATCGGAAAAGGGCCGAGCTAGTGCTGAGAGAGGCTGGGAAGTTTGACTTTGTCTATGTTCACCTGAAGGGTCCTGACGAGCCGGGACATGACGGGCTCTTCGATTTGAAGAGGAGGAGGATTGAGGAGGTCGATGAGGGTTTCTTCTCAGTGTTGCGGGAGAGGAACGCTTTGGAGAGAATGGTTCTATGTGTCACGTGCGACCATTCCACTCCTTGGAGGGAGAAAGGGCACAGCGACGATCCGGTTCCAGTTTTGATTACGGGTGGTTCTGTGGAGCCTGATGGTAGTCGGAGGTTCAGTGAGAGTGAGGCGATGAAGGGCAGCCTTGACACCTTGAAACAGGGAAGGATGCTTCTGGAACGATTGAGGCGTGTAGTGGGCTCGTGAATTCTCGGTTAGGAAGCTGTCCTTGACCTGTCGGGTCATGTGTCGTGGGATTCTGTTGACATACCC
>CAYIBO010000170.1:0-2108 GCA_964361545.1 uncultured Candidatus Bathyarchaeia archaeon | reverse complement strand
GAGTGGGGGTTCAGGGTTCAGCCTTCCGCCCCCGCCACAGGGCTTCAGCCTTGTGGGTGTTCTGAATGCTCCCATAGTCTCCCAAGTCCTCCAGGGAGCGACCGCAGGAGGTGAGCCTAACCTCTTCGGCATACTGGCCGGGCTGGTGTTGAACTTCGTTCTCAACATCAACATCTACGCAGCCGCCTTCATCACCTCAGGCTTCATCTTCTCAAGGGTCCTCCGCTCCAGGCCTAGGACCGTCGCGCCTCCTCCTCCACCGCCCTCCCCGCCGGCGGATGTTGCAAAGCCTCAGCCCTCAACTGGAACAGCAAGCGTCTGCATTCTCATGCTACTAGTCCTAGTCTCCGCCCTAACAGTCCCCGCGGGGTATGCTCAGGGTTCTGGCTTTCCAGAAAGCTTCTCAGGAGAACAACTGACCTTGGACCTGCAAAGGGATGGTAGCCTGAGAATGCTCTACTTCACCAACGCATCCTACCTACCAGGGGTCCCCACGAACTACCAGGGGGAAGAGTTCCAGGGCATGGTCGCGGGGTTCTTGTTCGCTTTCAACGGATCCATCGACCTGGGGCCAGAAAGCCCTCTGTCCTTCCTGCTTCCACTGCTGCCCGAGACCGGTTTCATGGCGGTCTATCAGGTAGCTGATCCCGCTCTGGGAAAGACTAGGGCGGATTTGCTGGCTTCAGAATTCGGCCAGGGCTTTGGAATCAATCTCGTCTCGGCCGTGAGCATAGGGTTTCAATCGTTTGGTGGACAGCAGATACCTGGCGGGGGGATCTATCTATCCCTCTACACTGGAGATGGAACCCCGAGAAGTCTGGGCGCTAGGGTGCTGAGCCTTGTCCAGTCTGACGGAGTGGGGAGCATTCTCACACCAGAGAAGGTCTTCGTAAACCAGTACGGGGTCCTGGCGGGCTTTGTCAATTTTGACTTCGAGAACGCCACAGCCAATCCTCGCGCAATGCTTGGTGTCGTTGCTGACCTTACACCTTTGGGCAGCTTCTTCGGAAGAGGAAGCTTCACCCTTGGCCTTCGAGAGGTTTTCGGAAGCCAGGGAAGAATAGGACCCTCCAACTCTGCTAAGTCTACGAACATTCAACTCCTCTTTCCTCACAACTCAACGGTCACAGCGAGTGGACCAGTGCCCGCTAACGCCACTCTGGGAGAACTGCGCTTCTCTATGAACGCAACCGATACTCCTGTCTCCAACGTCTACGTGACCTTCAACGGGGTCTTTCCGCAACGGATTGAAATCGACCGGCAACTGAACCCTCAACCGCCTCTCACCAGCGGGACAACAGCGACGGAGAAGATAACAGTCAGGAACCTTGGAAACGAAACCATTCGCAGTGTCCTAGTCAGCGAGAAGAGACTGTTCCAGACATATCCCACTCTCCACCTATCCCAGTCCTACAACATGACCCTGGGCGACATACCGGCCCAAGGATCCGCCGAAGCGACCCTGCAGTTCACAGTCGGGTCAGACGGAGCGTACACACTTCCTCCAGTGGAGGTCACCTATCTCGACCAGGGGGAAACAATCCGAAAGACCAGCGACAGGGAGTACATGCAATCATCCTTCAACCTCATACGCTACCTGGGGGAACTGGTCAGTGGAACAGCCCCATACTCGTATCTGCTCCTAGCACTGGTCCTTCTACCTCCCATCCTGGAAGTTGTCAAACTGGGTCGTAGGTCTCGATCTTTGCGAAAACCCCCACAGGGTCCTGTCTCCACGCCCCAGGAGAGCACGACGACAGCGGGACCTGCTAGAAGTGGCGGAAGGATCGTTCGCCGGTCAGGACCATAGCAATCTTGTGCTGGTCGCACGCCCTGATCAGTTCTTGATCTTCGACCGAGCCTCCAGGCTGTATTATCGCAGAGACTCCTTCCTTGGCCGCGGCTTCAATATTGTCAAGTTTTGGAAGGAAGCCATCTGAGGCCATGACAGACCCTTTGATGTTCCGGCCTGTCCTGTGAGCTTTGTCGATGCAGCTCTCGATGGCTCCGATTCTGTCCTGTTGGCCCGTTCCGATGGCCAGGGATGTTCCGTCCTTCCAGAACCCGATCGCGTTGGACCTTACCTCGCCTGCGACCCCCCAAGCATG
>CAYIBO010000169.1:0-2111 GCA_964361545.1 uncultured Candidatus Bathyarchaeia archaeon | reverse complement strand
AAGTGTGGTTGAGCATGAGCTGAATGCCACCTGCTGGGCTACTATCAAGCTCCGCTATTCCGGATGACTGGTCTGCACCGGTCATAACGAGCCGCCATCCGAACGGGACTCTTCTGCCTGTTTCACTGTCAAGGGTCCACCACTTGAAGTGAGGGTTAGCGACGCTCGAAGTTGGCAGCTCGGCTTGCAACGTCTGCGATTGGCTCACAAGCTCTCGATTTAGGGAGTTGAAAACTAGGACCTTAAACGGTGTTCCACTGGGTATCGCAGCTAGTGCATCGGTGGCAGTCAAAACGTACTCTCCCCTGGAGTTAGGTGGCAGGGGGTCGGTTGAGTTGGTGGTGTAGAGAAATGGGAGAAAGTACCATTTGACAAAGAATCGGGGGGACACTGGCTCGGGGCTCAGGTTGGTAAGTGTGGTTTGCAGAACCGTTGCCGCACCGATGCTGTCCGGGTCCAAGACCCGGTCTACCTTAATCTCCACCTTTGGTTCTGAGGCTCGAGAGATGTAGGCTCCTGAAACTCCGGCCAGAACCGCCGTGACCATGAGTACGATTAGAACCGAGGAAGCCATCCTGTTACGGATGCCAGGGACTGATACCCTGAGCGATGGATGCCACTGAATGTGTCCCAGCTTCGAAATGGGGTTCCAATGGAAGCCTCCTGGCTTGTACCTAAGCAGCTCGGGCAGGAGGGGGACGAACCAGTAGATTATGTAGTTCGGAAAGGATCTGTAGTAGAAAAACAGGACCACCATGGGCATGGTCCACACAAAGTGTTTGTACCGGGCGAAGCGTTTGCTGTAGAGATACATTGTGCCGGCAGTGGCTAATCCCATCAGCGCGACGAAGAAATAGGACGGGGGAGAAATCCCAAGGTTGATCAGAATCTCGGAAAGCCCCACTCCGCCAGCTACCTGCGGAGCATTGGTGGGAAGGTATGCTGCCATAGTTCCAGCCCACCAGGCGGATGGCGAAGAGATGATGAATGGCAAGTTAGGAACAATGAATCCAGCCATAAGCGCCGAGAGACCCGTCACCAGTCGTCTCTGCTTGGACTCGGATGTTTCATGCCAGAGGCGGAGGAGCAGGAATGGAGAAACGACTAGGGCAATCTGTTTGGTCGCCCCTGCCAAGCCTACGAACGCGAGGCTTAACCTTCGGTCACGTTTCCAAGTGACAGCGCTGAGCAGAAGGAGAAAGGCCCAGACGCTGTCCGTCCAACTGAAGACCACAGCCAACGGGAAGCCGAAGGCAAAAGGCGCCAGGCTAATCGACTTCACACGCGACGGCGCAATACCGAATATCAGGAGTATGGAGGCTATGTGAAAGAATAGGACGCCGTCTCGTAGATCGTGAAGGCCGGCGAGATACAGCGGAACTAGAGACAGGAAGCTGAAAGCCGGATAATTCAGGTGGAACTCGAAAGATCCGTCCACCCTTGGCGTGTAAAAGGACGGAGGAAATCCGAACTGGTCCAAGAATGGTTTTATCGAGTACAAGTACGGGTTCTGAAGCTGGAGCACCCCCAACAGTCCAGCATACGTCCCCACAATGGTGTCCGTCGAGTACGTCACCGTAAGGAACCTTGTGGCCAGGAAGTAGAAAGCGAACAGGGCTGACAAGTGGGTTGTTAGGGCGAGAATGTTAGTCTGAGCCTGCGTTAGGGCCTTTCTCGCAGAAACAACAGGAATCAGGAGGCCAATGCCAATCAGGACGACTGGGATGAAGCTCGGAAGTCTTTCCGACGTTGCTAGAATCCAGATTCCGCTTGCCACTAGAAAGAGTCCAGAGGATGCTAGCCCAACACGCGACCATGAAGTTGCTTGCCTGGGCGCGTCCTCCAACCCTAGGAAGGCTCTAGCCTTTGCAGTAGCGTAGAGAATGGTCTTCCTTGCGAGGCCAGCGGTCGGGGAAAGCAACATCCCATATCGGCACTTCGAAGGGTAGTTGACGGAGTTCAGGGTGCTGTCTTCTTAAGAGTTATGAGAGGAAGGGTAGATCGTGAACCTCAGGCAGGGAGAGATAAGGATCAACATCCTTAGGACGTTTTATATTTTGGTCGATCTGGAGGGCTTGATTCAAGCCGACAGAATGCCATGCAACCCTGGG
>CAYIBO010000168.1:0-2208 GCA_964361545.1 uncultured Candidatus Bathyarchaeia archaeon | reverse complement strand
GCAAGCTTTTTTGGCCTGCTAGTCTTTTGAGGCGTGCGACGTTGGGCCTTTTTCTTCTTCGTCAGCTTCTTGGCCTTTTTCGAGGACTTGCTGGAAACTCTCTTGCAGGCTTTCTTATTCTTACTGGTCACTAAGCTCAACCTCTGAGACTGACAACATAGATCTCCTGGCCTACTATTGTGCTTCGACCATTAATATGTCTCACGAAGCCCGGAGCCTACTTTTGCTGGGGCTCAACTGTCCAGGCTATGGGAAGACCTTGCGTCAGCTGCTCCACCTGTTTGACCGCTCTCAACCGTAACTCGCTGGCCACGTTCTCAAAGAGCGGATTGGAATACTCTTCGATCCTCCCCTCATCCGAAAACCGCGCAATAGCAGGGTCCAGCGGAACCGCTCCTAGAAACGGAATTCCCAAGCTCTGCGCAAGTTTCTCGCCCTGGGGCTCTCCGAACACGTTGACCTTGTCATTGCAGTGCGGACAGTTCAAGTAGCTCATGTTTTCCACCAGCCCCAAGAGGGGTGCGTCCATTTTCCTGGCCATGTTCACCGCCTTGCTCACTATCATAGAGGCCAGGTCTTGGGGGGATGAAACCACTATCACACCATCCAAGGGAAGAGACTGAAACACAGTCAGCGGGGCATCAGACGTTCCAGGAGGCAGATCAACAAGAAGATAGTGTAGGTCTCCCCAGTCCACGTCCCAGTATAGCTGGCGTATGACGCTGTTGACGATGGGCCCTCTCCAGATGACGGGCATACTCGGGTCATCGAGGACTAGGTTGATGGACATGACCTTGATGCCCATCTTGGTTTTGATGGGTGTGATGAGACCGCTGGGCCCTTTCACCGGTCGTTCGTTGAGGCCGAAGACCTTCGCGATGCTTGGTCCTGTGAGGTCAGCGTCTAGGACCCCGACTTCGTAGCCCTGCCTCTGGAGCTCGGAGGCGAGCATGCTGGTTACGAAGGATTTTCCGACGCCGCCTTTTCCGGAGATGATGGCTATTACGTTTCGTATTCCGCGTTTTCCGAGCCGTTCAATTCCTGGTCCGACACCGGCGCCCTGAGCCGGTGCTGAGGGCTGGGCCTTTCCCTGGAGCTTTATCCTCAGCTCCTCCAGTTCCTTCTTGGACATGGCGGTGGTCTCCACTTTGATGGTCTTGACCTCGCCGATTTTTCTAAGAGCCTTCTCCACGTCGGTCTGGAGTGTCTTGGCCAGGGGGCAGTGTGAGACTGTTAGGGCGATGGTTACGTGGACATTGCCATCGTTGATGGAAAGATCCCGGACCATGTTCAGGTCGACGATGTTGATTCCTATCTCCGGGTCGAGGACCTCCCTCAGACTTTCGATGATTCTATCCTTATCAAGCAATCAAGAATACACCTGGTGAATACTCTTCGAGACGATGGTCTAGAAAGAGGGTCTTGGCTATTTACACCCTCCCTCCGAGGGGGAAGTGGTATGTCGGGAACCCATAAGTCCGGCTTGCTTTGCTGAGGGATGGACATGTCTGTTACGGAGAAGACCCGTAGGGCGTTGAAGGATTTCGGCCTCACAGAGTACGAGGTGAAGGCGTACGTTGCTCTGGTGGAAGCCGCTCCGATGCCTGCCAGCGAGCTCAGCCGGGCGGCCGGCGTGCCTTATTCGAAGATCTACGAGATTCTGGGGAACCTGGAGAGGAAGGGCTGGGTGGAGACGGAGCAGGGCCGGCCCAGCAAATACTATCCCAAGGCTCCGTCGACGGCGCTGGAATCGTCTAGGATGAGGGTTGAGAATACTCTCAAGGAAAGCGAGGCAAAGGCGCTGGAAGAGCTCCAGCCGCTCTATGAAAAGAAGGGGGTCCAGGAGCGGCCTGACATTTGGATCGTCCGGGGCCAGAACAATATCCTAGACAAGATCAGGGAATCAGTGGAGAGGACGCGGAGCGAGCTTCTAGTGGCTATGCCTGTTGTTCCGGACCCCATACTCTCCGTGGCGCTTCCGTTGCTGTCCCGGATCAGGGATCGAGGTGTCAAGGTCTCGATAATGGTCCCCGCGACCACGGGGCGGGAGACCTTGCGGAAGATCAAGGGACTGGTGGAGGTGAGGGTTCGGGAGCAGATGTTCGGTGGCGGTATCATCTCTGATAGCAACCAGATTATCTTACTGTTGGGGGAGGAGCCGAAGAAGGGCTTGACCCTGGCCATATCTTCGGACCACCTCGGGCTTGT
>CAYIBO010000167.1:0-2209 GCA_964361545.1 uncultured Candidatus Bathyarchaeia archaeon | reverse complement strand
TGAACCTCGCGGGCGAAGTGCATCAAAAGGCCCTTGAAGGGCACCACCTCGATCACGAGGGGCCTCTTCCAGATCTTCGAAGCATCAGCCTCCTTGATGACGTCCTCCGCAATCTTCCTCTGCTCGTCACTATTGTAGAAGATAACCGACCTGTATTGTGTGCCTACATCCGCCCCCTGCCGGTTCAGAGTGGTAGGGTCGTGGAGTGTGAAGAAGACCTGCAAGAGTTCTCTGTAAGAGATAATCTTCGGGTCGAAGGTGACCTGTACAACCTCAGCGTGTCCTGTGGTTCCGGTGCAAACATCCTCGTACGTCGGGTTTGCAGCATTGCCACCAGAATAGCCCGACTCTACCTTGTCTACGCCACTCAGCTCGTTGAGGACGGCTTCTGTGCACCAGAAACAGCCGCCGCCAAGGGTTGCTACTTCCTTTGACATGTTCATCTCGGACGCTTCCCGCTTCATGTTATTCCCTGTTGTCGAGTGTGAGGTATATCCAAAGTCCGGGGGGAGCCTCGATAATAATCGTTAGTTTCGTCTCGTCCCTTTAACCCCTGTAGGAGCAGATCTGTCAGTGGCGGTACAGTACGATGGTCGTGTCAAGTATGTTGATCACCCCGTCATTGTTCAGGTCGGCCCCTGGTGTCTGTCTTAGCTAGGTCCGGCGAGAGCACCCTTGCGGACCATGGCTTCGAGCTCCTGAAGCGAGCTGACGACCACGTCGGGCCTCTCGCTAGAGAAGTCGTTGTGGGAGGAGAACCCTGTCAGTATGAGGACGGTTCTCATACCCAAATGTTTTCCAGCACGGATATCCCACCACGAATCGCCGACTAGAAACGAATCCCGCGGCCCAAGCCCTAGCTTGTCTAGGGCTCTGGAGATAAGCCGGACCCGCTGCGCCACAGTCTCCTCCAGAGAGCCAAGAGCTCGCTTGAAGCCCAAGTCCTCCCTTGTCAACAGCACGTCCGCCAGAGAATCCACTCCTAGAGATTCTAGCTCTGTGTCTACGACGGCACGGGTGAACCTCATGGTCGCAATTCCGATTTTGTAGCTGTGTTCCTTCAGTAACCTGAGAAGCTCCAGCGCCCCGTCCTGAAGCTTCGCCTTGTCAATGGTCCCACCGAATAGTTTCCTGTACGTCTCATATACGTCGTCCACTTTGCCGGTCTTTCCCAACAGTGCGGCCTCCAACACCATACGTGGACCTGTGCCAACCTCGAAAGGCCGCCGGTAATAGTTCTGGACAAAGAAGCCGTGGTCAATGGGACCCGCATTGTGGATGCTGAGAGCCTGGTTGATACAGTAGAACTCTCGCTCGTCAATGTCGACAAGAGTCCCATCCCAGTCGAAGATCGCGCCTTTCAAAGCTCGGTCAACATCTGGGTTAGGAATGTAACCATATAGGTTTCCCTGGGGTTACGCATACAATATCTCAAAACCGTTCGGATTGGTTTTCTGAAGTCCAAGGAAAGACTCGCCGATGGCTCCAACTAGACCCGCTATGATCAGAGACCGTACGGGGGACTTTCTTCTAGCCATAGGTATTGGGTTTCTCATCAACTTCCTGTTGGGAGTGGCGATGCCTCAGCTGGGACCTTTCATAGCAGGCACCGTGGCAGGTGTTATGGTCCGGGAAGGACCCTTGAAAGGCGGAATAGCAGGATTCTTCGCTGGGACACTCGGGGGACTTGCAAGCATCGGCCTGTGGGTGGCCACGAACCTGTTGAGTCTGCCCGCGAGCATGTTGCCTGTGGCCTTCGAATACACGTTGGCCATTCTCACGGCTGAGTACGCAGTCCTCTCACTGTCAGGCGGGATAATCGGGAGCGTCGTGGCCATGGAGCACTGGCCTCGAATCTACCGGTTTCTGAGGAAGCAGAAGTTTCCAGGCTTCCCCAGCTTTCCAGCTTCTCCCGCGGAGCTCGAAAAACAGGAGGACTAGTCAAGAGTGCAGCTTCCCAAGCAGAGCCTTCTGGACACGACCCCGAGATGGCTGAGCCTTACACTGGTCTCCTCGTCAACCGCGTTATTGGTCTCTGGCCTAGGTATCTTCTTCAGTCTAACGACCACATCAACCATCAGTCCCTTCGCTCTATTGTTGCATCTGGTTTGGGCGATAGCCGTATCAGCGTGGGTCCTGAACCTCCGTATGACGCTTAAGCCCGAAAGGAAAGCACTGTTGGCCGTGGGAATCGCCATAGCCGTTGGGT
>CAYIBO010000166.1:0-2230 GCA_964361545.1 uncultured Candidatus Bathyarchaeia archaeon | reverse complement strand
GAAAGCAAGCCCTGGCCTCGAAAGAGTCCGAGTTCAAATGGGACAACCCATCCCTCTCGCTGATAGCTAGCGCATTACGGATTCTGACCGACCAGAATAGGATCATCATGAAACAGAACGAACTCATACTCCGCGAGCTAGAGAACAGGGTTTCACCCGTCAAGACCAAGTAGATTCAGATTCTTCGACACTCTGGCCTCAAGCCGGAGCTTGAAGAAGCGGTTTTCGAATTCGCCGAAACCGGTTCGGCTGAAACTGGAGACTAGTGGCCAGGAGCGAATCTATGTTAGACTCAAGGTTCATGTTGCCTGAAGGCTTCGCGAAATAGTAGATTATCAGGGGGGCCGTAGCGAAGGGTAGCAACCAGGCGAGATTGTAGAAGAGACCGACAGGATTCACGATGCCCACGCCGACAGTGAACGCAACGGTCAGGAGTATCGTCATCCAGGACACAGCGGCAGCGTCCCGCAAGGCGAGTGGTGGCTCATTCTTAGGGGTGACAGGGAACCTCTTGGTGCGGTTGAACAGGTAATAGAATATGCTCCGGACTTCGTGGGGGAGCATTATGGCCCCTATGGCCCTGCTCAAGACCTGGAACCTCCAATAGACAGTGGGATGCAGTCTGACCTGGAGAAGTTTCAGTCCCGCTAGGAGTGCTGAGATTAGTCCAAGAGTCAGAGTGTAACGGAAGAGGGGGATGGACCAGATGAAGGCTAATGGGGAAGCCAGAAACCCGCTGGCAAACGCTACGGCAGCGTTCCAGCTGGAATTCCTGTCATAGATAGCAAGAAACATTGCGGTGATGACTGCGAGATAGGATATGTGACCCAGCGGCACTTCTAGGAGAATGACCTTTCTGGCCCAGGAGATCTTTGCCCGTCGGGCGAAACCGAAGAATTCCATGGAGCCGCGGGTCCACTTGTTCTGACGCTTCACGAAGCCTCGAACATTCTCCGGCAGAGCTTCATAGGTCTGCAAAGGGACGAAACGAGAATGATGCCCTAGGTCAGCGAGTCGAACGGCCAGAGCAAAGTCCTCAGAAACATATTCCGTAGGAAACCCTCCAGCTTCGAGAACCGGTTTTGTCCTAATCAACGCGTTATGCCCGTAGAATAGGACAGCGTCCAGATAGTTGGCCATCTTTCTCTCCCACTCATCTTGGCTAAGGCGATGGATGGGGGCCAGCGTCCTGGTGAATCGCCACTCAAGGTTCCAGATATTGATCAGACCTTGGAAGATTGCAGTATTCCGGTTAGCCGGATGCTCGGCATAACGCAGGCACTCCTCTATCCAGTCGCGGGGAATCATCGAGTCAGAGTCTAGAAGAACAAAATACTCGTACCCAGGCCCATAACGCTGGAGCCAGGCGTTGATGGCCCCTGCTTTGTATCCAGCACGGGCTTGTCGCCTTAGAACCATGTATCCCCTCTTAGCACTGACCTTGTCGATTAGCTGTCGCTTGTCCGGGTCCGTGGAGTCATCTAGTACGTATACGTCCACGGGATGAGTCTGTTCTATCCTCGCTAGACATTCCGAAACAACATCGTCCACTGTAGTGTAGAGCACGGCCACCCTGGGGTCTTTGGCCAGATCATCAAGCCTTGGTAGTAGGAAGGGCGGGACGAAGAGGGAGAAGAGACGCTTGGTGAAGGTGAGACAGAATGAGAAGGTGAAGAAGAGCATAAACCCGAACTGTAATAGGGAGATGAAGTTGGTCCAGTTTACGACGAAGACCCCAAAGAGCATCATGAAGGCTAGGAAGAAAAAGGAGACGAAGAGAAAGTAGCCGTTAGCGACGTGCATCAGCCCAGTGTCCTCTCTGAGGGCCGCCGCAAAACCAGCAGCCTTGGGTATAAACCTCACTCGGCCCAGGAATTGCCAGAGACATCCAGATGTAACTGAGGCATGTTCGACAGGAACTATGTCCCGGACTCTCTCTATCAGGGCGAATTGAGTTCAGTGTCAGCAAGAGTCACAATTCGACCGACGTCTTTTCTGGAGCGAGCTTCGAGGAATTCCGATGTGAAGATGTTGAAACTGCTGGTATGGGGCAAACTCTGACCTTTCACTTGACAAATGCGTTAAGCATGTTCTGCTGATGGAGCTTGGTCCCGGGGGCCGGACTTCCACAGGGTTCGTCCTGTTTTGAACCGGCGACAAACCGGTCAGGGATGTTGCCCAATCTCCGGTGTCGATTGTTAGCCTGGTAGGCTGACGTGGCCGCGCTCTG
>CAYIBO010000165.1:0-2264 GCA_964361545.1 uncultured Candidatus Bathyarchaeia archaeon | reverse complement strand
AGGCGCGGCGCGAAATCGTCGACCTTCAAACCCGCCTCAATGCCAAGGTCAACATACGCGAAGCCATCTGCAAGGGTGAACGCTAGCTCTTGGACGGCGCTGGACCCTGCTTCTCGAATATGGTAGCCGCTTATGCTGATGTAGTTCCACTGGGGCATCTCCTTGGTGCAATAGACCATCATGTCCCGTATGATCCGGAGGTGAGCCTCTGGGGGAAACGCCCACTCTTTCTGGGCAATGTACTCCTTGAGAATATCTGCCTGAACTGTCCCCCTCAGGTCTTTCAGCTTCAACCCCTGCCTCTCCGCGACTCCCACATACATTGCCGTCAAAACTGAGGCGGGAGCGTTGATGGTCATGCTGGTGCTGACTTTCTCCAGCGGAATTCCTTCTAGGATGATCTCCATGTCCTTCAGCGAGCCGACGGAGACGCCGCATCGTCCCACTTCACCCTCGGCCCGAGGATGGTCTGGGTCGTAACCATACAGCGTGGGCATGTCGAAGGCTATGCTGAGACCTGTTTCTCCATGCTCTAGAAGGTAGTGCAGTCGTTTGTTGGTGTCTTCGGGGGTTCCGAAGCCTGAGAACATGCGCATAGTCCACAACCTTCCCCGGTACATTGTCGGGTAGACCCCTCGGAGGTATGGGTACTCTCCCGGGAAGCCAGCCTCTTCCAAGTAGTCGTGGTATGCGACGTCCTCGGGAGTGTAGATTCGTTTGAGCGGAATATCGGATAAGTTGCTGAATTCTTTCTTGCGCTCGGAGCTGTTACGGGTCCAGTTTGCCAGTGTCTTCTTTTCCCACTGGGCTTTCCGTCGTCTTATCTCGGCGAGGTATTGTTTGTTGAAGGTAGAGGGCTTCGCCTTGCGCCGCTGTCTTATCTCTCGCAGGACAGTTTTCCAGTAGGTTTTTGCCAAAGAATCTCACGAAACAGTAGTGGACAGCCTGGATTTTCCTATTTGTCCATTATGCTGGGGTTGTCTGGCTGTAAGGATTGAAATATGGTGCCAGGGCTGTTCCGGCTCAAGGTTCTGCTTTGGCTGTGCAACTTGCTTCTCAAGTGTTGAAGGGAGACCACCGGGCACTTGCCAAGGCCATCACGATTGTCGAGGATGGGGGCGAGCCTTGTCGGAGGTTGATGCGTGAACTCTACCCTCGGACGGGTAAAGCCTTCACAGTAGGTGTAACAGGCCCAACCGGGACAGGCAAGAGCACACTTGTCGACAAGACGATTGAGGAGTACCGGAAGAGAGAAAGAAAAGTCGGTGTCCTGGCCATCGACCCCACCAGTGCCTTCACCGGAGGCGCCTTGTTGGGTGATAGGTTGCGAATGCTGGACCACAGCCTAGAGAAGAAGGTTTTCATTCGCAGCATGGCCTCCCGTGGGGATCTTGGTGGTCTGGCCCGGGCCGCTCGGAACACAATACGGGTTTTGGACGCGGCCGGTATGGATGTGGTTATTGTGGAGACTGTGGGCGCGGGCCAGACGGAGGTTCAGGTCGCGTCGACTGTGGATGCGACTGTTGTGGTTTTGATGCCGCAGCTGGGAGACGAGGTTCAGGCTTTCAAAGCAGGTTTTGGCGAGATTGGGGACATATTCGTAGTTAACAAAGCAGACCTGGCAAATCCTTCTAGGACCATGTACAACATCGCCAGTGGTTTGAAGGAGAAGGATGGTTGGAGGCCGCTTGTTTTGAAGACTGTGGCGCTGAAAGGGACAGGGATACTTGGGCTAGTTGACGCTCTAGAGAAGTTCCGCGACCATCTTGAGAAGCATGGGCTACGAGAGAAACGTATGCGCGGGATGATAGAGTCAGAACTGCTTGAGGCTGCTTTCTCCGACTTTTACAATGAAACAGTTCCACGACTCAAGAACAAAAGGGAATGGGACGGACTGGTGAGCAGGGTTGTGAAGCGTGAACTGGACCCTGAGACTGCGGCCGTGAAACTTGTCAAAACCATCGCGAAACTAGGAGCTTGAGACTTTGACAGAGGAGGTAACCACTGATTCCGGGATACCCGTAAGGAAAGTCTACGGGAACAGGGATGTCCCGCCGGGTTGGACGCGTTCTTTGGGAGAGCCGGGAAAGTTCCCGTTCACTAGAGGAATCTACCATGGAATGTACCGGGACCGGGTCTGGACCATGCGCCAGTACACCGGCTTCGGGTCCGCCAAGGAGACCAACAGGCGTTTCAAATATCTCATCCCTCAAGGCGAAACAGGTCTCAGCACCGCGTTCGACCTCCCAACGCAGCTGGGCTTG
>CAYIBO010000164.1:0-2292 GCA_964361545.1 uncultured Candidatus Bathyarchaeia archaeon | reverse complement strand
GGAACTCCCACGGTCTTTCTCTTGGACAGGGATTGCGTGGTCAAAAGCCGGTTCAACGGCCTCACAGACCTCCAGACCCTAGACAACGGTGTACAAGCCATCCTTTGAAAACCCCACTCAGCCTCCTAAGCCAGAGGACCCGCATACTGGGAATACTACTACTATCCGGAATCGCCCTCTTCTCCAGCCTCTACCTACAATACGCCGCAGGATACGAGCCCTGCATCTACTGCTACGTACTTAGATACTTGACCGTCGGAATCCTCCTGCTCTCTGTCTCAGCATTACTGGTCCCAAGCGTCACAAGTGATATCACAGCCGCCCTCGCTGGACTGGGACTTGTAGGAACCGGGCTATCTGGATACCTCATCCTAGATGAAACGTTTCCGTCAGCGGGAATATGCACAGCCTGCTCCATTACTCCAGTAATCTTCGGAGTCTCCCTCTACTACTACTCCATCGTCTTCATGGCAGTCGTTCTAGGAGTCTCCATTACCATATTCCGGTCGGACTGAAGACAGCCCAGCTTACTTGGACAACCTCCCCTGGACAACGTCTAGTCCTTAGCGTCAACGTGAACAATACAATCTTGACAATCCGTGACTTGGCGGACCTGGTCTTGAACTTCCTTCACAATCCTGTTCACGTCTTCTATCCTTGTTCCCTTCGCCACTTCGATGTGAAAACCCGCGTGTACGATGCCGGGTCCCACGTACTCAGCTTTGAGATCATGTATTCCTAAGACGCCTTCCACAATCCCAACTGCGGACACTACCTTGTTCAGGTATTCAGATCCGGGGGATCTGCCGACAAGATAATGCACGTTGGTCCTGAAGAGATAAAGACCTCCGAGCAAAATGACGGCACCGATAATGACGGATGTTATAGGGTCTGCAAGAAAGACGCCTTGCCCGGCCAGAATTACGCCTGTCAAGGCGGGTAAGTAGGCAATTTCGTCTTTGAGGAGTTGTACTTGTTGCGCCTTGACTGAAGCACCTTTCTCTTTTACCCGCAAGATGTCTATCAGTGGAAGGGACAATACGATCATAGATACTACCAATACACCAATGGCGAGACCTGCATCACGCACCGGACCGTTTTCCCCAGCGGAAAGGAACTTTGGAACGGCCTCTCGGAAGACTGCTAGGCTCATGAACAGAATCATTGTGGACCCTGCAACCAGGGCTGCTACATTCTGGGCCCTGCCATGTCCGAACATGTGATACTCGTCAGGAGGCTTGCTCGACCAGGAGACGGAGAGCAGCAGAAAGGCCGATACAACAACGTCGCTCAAAACCTCCAGCGACTGCGCCAGCAAGACGAGAAAGTTTGTTGCGAAGTAAGTAGCCAGCTGTAGAATGAAGAGCCCTGAGTAAGAGACTAGCGCGAGCTTCACGCCACGGGTGTAAGCGGAGGGTCCCGTTGTATGTGCTACCCTCCGCTTCGCCAAAGTTCAGTGAGTATGGCCTTTCTTGGTTTCTGTCTCTCTTTCCTCGCCGTGTTCCTTGCCTTCGGCTATGGCAGTGTACAGATGGTGGGAGTAGAGCTCGAATCCCAGCAAGGCAGACGTGTACTATCATGCCTTTACAACGTCGTTGGGGTCGTGGTTCTTCAATTCCATGGCGTGCTCGAATCTCTTTCTAAGCTGGTCCTCCACCGCACGTGTTAGGAAGTCGATGACCTCCTTCGGATTCCCTTTCCTGATTGCAGTCTCTGCCTTCGGTACTACTGGACCCCAGTCCAGCCCGGCCGGCTTCAGTCCAGTGTAGGGAGAACCTTCCCCCTCTCGATGGAGGCGCACGACGGTTTCGAAGAACCATCGGTCCGCAAGATCCCTGGCTTCATTGCCATGCTTCCTGACGAAAAGTGTTTGATCGAAAGCCTTTCTGAGTTCTTCTTCTGCAGTCTTCGGTGCGACTGGAAGGACCAAATTCACGTTTCCTGTTTCGAGCGCTTTCTTTCCGGCCTCTACAACGGGTCCGTCCATCGTGTCACAATGTGGCGGCGTACTATCACCTCGATAATACCAGTGTTATCTGAGGGTAAAAGTGGACGGTACACATAGCGTCCGCATGTGTACGGACGAGTTCCCTCGAGGGCGCCCCTGTGATGAGTTGTGACGCGTTGTCAAACGAGCAAGCGAATCTGTGTTAGATACGGTTTGAAAAAGGGAAGGGAAAGAGGTTGATTGGGCGAGGTTGTTGCCTACGACTTTATGGTGCGTTTCCAGGCGAGGACGTAGCCCAGCCCACCAGCCAATGCTCCGACCAGGGCTAGGGCTATGAATGGCGC
>CAYIBO010000163.1:0-2293 GCA_964361545.1 uncultured Candidatus Bathyarchaeia archaeon | reverse complement strand
TGACGAGAATTCGAGTCCATCCAGTATGCGTGATGACATTTCGCCCCTTGACCAGATTCTTTCTCTTGAAAACCCTTAAAAAACGGTCCAGTCCGCTTCGCGCCTTGTAGCGGGGTGGGGTAGAGACTTGTCGGTTGTTAAACAGATGACGGCCGCAGGTCACCTATCCAGGTTTAACCCGCAGGGCTCATAACCCTGAGATTGATCGGAAGCGATTCCGACCCTCAACCGGTGGTTCGAAGGGCCTCTGTGGGACCCGAAAATCCCCCCCCCGCTACTCATAGTAAAACACAATCAATCGAGAAGTTGGGTCATACTGGTCCCGTTACCCGGTCCACATGAAGAACCGGCGTCAGCCTAATCGTACCACTTCCCTCAACTACAATGTTCATCACGCCAGTCACTGTTATGCTCGTGTTCAGTTGGGCTCTTACCCGAGCCGAACCTA
Source organism: uncultured Candidatus Bathyarchaeia archaeon (assembly GCA_964361545.1). GTDB lineage: Archaea > Thermoproteota > Bathyarchaeia > 40CM-2-53-6 > 40CM-2-53-6 > BA-19. The sequence continues at coordinate 1,845 of CAYIBO010000163.1, read as the reverse complement.
GAGGAATCCTCAACTCACCGCTTGAAACCACGACAGGCTCGGGGCTACCAGCACTGGAGCCTGAGACCGCGGCCGTCGCGCCGGTGACTTTGAGCCGGACCATGGTTACGTTCTGCTGGGGCACGGGTCCCATGGCGATCAACGTTGTAACATCCGTGGACTTCATAATATCCAAGACCATTAAGTTGCTGGAAATCTCGGTCCAGCCACTCTCGTCATCTGCTCCCGCCCGATGGACAGAAACAGAGGCTATTGTAACGTTGAGGCTCAGAATTCTAAGGCTGAGAATTCCCTGAACGGTTTGGGGAAGAACATTTGGATCGCCCCGGGTATTTAGCGCAATACCCGAGAAATAGACTGACACCGTCCCCTCTTTGGCTACGACCGGGACAGTCTCGAGTACTGTTATTGCGGACCCGGCTATGAGTAACCCTGCAAGCCCGAAATACAGCATGCCGAGCAAAGCCCGCTCCATTGTTCTTCCAGCTACCTTAGTGTAAGTCCGACAATTAACTCAACGATTTTGAACAGGTTTACCCGGAAATCTAGATGCATCCTAGGGTCTCTGTCTCCATGTCTTGACCGTTTCAAACCAAAAAATCGCCGAGCCCAGCCCTCCGAAGAGGAGGCCGAAGAAGGCGAAGAAGTCTACTCTAACCACGTTGAGCGTGTAGTAGATTGTCATGGCTGTGAAGAGGACGGCGTAGAGTGAGAACCTGGGAACGAAGACCCTCCCCACCTTCATGAACTGTTTGAGTATATCCACCTTGACCTCTTTGACTAGGCGATATTCGCCGGATTCTTTGGCGACCAGGCCAAGATCCTTCAGCTTGTCGAGGTGGTAGAGGGCTAGGGTGGGACTGGAAAACCCAAGTGCCCTCTGAACCTCTCTTACTCCCACTACGTGACCTGATGCGTTCAGAACGTACCAGTAGACCCTCAGCGTGTTGCCCTTGAGCTCGCTTGCAATCTTTTCAGAGTCTACTTCTTGTGAGCCCAGAGTCTCCACGACCGAGAAGCCCGTCTTATCTTTGGCAGACGTAATTAAGTATGGTTTGGAAAGAGTGGGGGTTTGCCTTAAACCATCTCCGATCAGCTTAATCTGTGTGAAATAGTTGAAGGCCGTTAGGTTTCACGAGTTTGGTGGTCCAGAGAAACTCCGCTATGAAGACGCTCCTGACCCGGCAATAAGTGAGATCGATGCTCTGGTTAGAGTAGGGGCATGTGCCCTAAACCACCTAGACCTCTGGGCTAGAAAGGGGACGCGCAGTGAGGGAATTACTATGCCTCACATTTCCGGAAGCGACATAGCAGGTGAAGTTGCGCAAGTTGGAAAACTGGTTGTCGGACCGAGCGTGGGAGCGAAAGTCATGGTCTCACCAGGTCTACGTTGCGGTGTGTGCGAATATTGCACGACCGGCAGGGATAGCCTGTGCGAATCGTACAAGATCATCGGCTATGAGACACAGGGAGGCTATGCCGAATATGTGGCAGCTCCAGGTGAGAACCTGATTCCGATTCCTAACACGCTCAGCATGGAAGAAGCCTCCAGCATTCCTCTAGTCTTCCTGACAGCGTGGCACATGCTAGTGACCCGGGCCCGTCTGGTCCCAGGAGAAATTGTGCTCGTTTGGGCTGGAGGCAGCGGGGTAGGCAGTGCCGCCATCCAAATTGCCAAGCTGCTAGGTGCAAGAGTTATCGCAACTGTTGGGTCGGATAGCAAGATCGAGAAGGCCAGGAAGCTGGGAGCGGATTTCGTGGTCAATCATCATACTCAAGATGTCCCGGGAGAGGTCAAGAACCTAACTAACGGGAGGAAAGTGGATGTGGTCTTCGACCATGTCG
>CAYIBO010000162.1:0-2302 GCA_964361545.1 uncultured Candidatus Bathyarchaeia archaeon | reverse complement strand
CGCTAAGGCGAATAACCCGAGACTGACCCCGCACAGTACCCCCAAGTATCAACCTCCTTTTTCACCAGCCTTAATCTGAACTGGGGAGAGCGGAGCGTCTTGGATTGGACCCCGAACCAGCAAAGGCCAACTATGCCCGGCCAATTCTGTTCTTGTTCGTACTCTCACCTGCAATCGGAGAACTGCTCTCAGGCTCCTCTCCGCCGCTAGAATTCTTCAACCCTTTCACATTTCTCATACTAGCCTCACTCTACGGAAGCGGAGCGCTTCTAGTCCGGGAATATGCTAGACGCTGGGGGAAGGGATGGCGGTCCATTCTACTGCTCGGTGCGGCCTACGGTATCATTGAAGAGGGAATACTGGTCCGGAGTTTCTTTGACCCCAACTGGGTAGACCTAGGAATTCTGGGAACTTACGGTCGATGGCTCGGTGTGAACTGGGTCTGGGCAGAATGGCTGACAATATATCATGCTATCTTCAGCATTACAATACCGATACTGCTGGTGGAACTCTATTATCCACAGTATCGAGCACGACCCTGGCTTTCTCCGAAACAAATGCGGCTGTTTCAGGCAGCCTTCACGGGCGTGACGCTTTTTGGGCTTGTAGGATTCCCCTACTACGCACCAGAGCTAGCAATCTGGCTGCCAGCCTGCATGATAGCCGTCGCACTTCTAGCATGGTATGCAAAACGCATACCCAACACTTTCCCAGTCCAAGCTGGACTCAACATGTCCTGGCGAAAACTCATCCCGCTGGGCTTTTCAGTTCCCCTCGCTTTCTTCTTCCTATTCTACAGCACGCTGATCCCGATACCTGCTATCACGATGCTGATCGGGGTCTTAGGCGTTTTGGGTTACGGGAGGATTCTGCGCCGCTGGGCATCTCAAGGCTTCACGGACCTTCAGAGGCTGGGGCTCGCCGGTGGAGCACTCGGGTTCTTCATGTTCTTTGACAGCATCCTAGAAATCAATGGCATCTTCGGGATGAGCGGGGTGGGAGTGGCTTTCCTGATCTTCATTTTCAAGTTGCGGAAACGGATAATCCTCCGAACGAACGTGCCACCGCCAACCACTTTAGCTATCCTCGAACTTGCAAAGCCTGAATCACCCCTCCGATAGTCTTATCATCTCAACAAAATACCCTTCGATATGCAACCAAGACCACCAAGACCAACAGGCGTAACAATAATCGGAGTTCTTGGCATTCTAGGAGGGCTGGGACTTCTAGCTCTAGCATTCGTTGGAGGAGTCGCTATTGAAGCCTTGACGGGGCTGACTGGGGTGGCCGTAGTCGTAGGAGCAATCTTCGGGATTCTTGGACTACTTCAGCTAGCCGTGGCGATCGCGTTCTTCAGCGGTAAGGGCTGGGCATGGACGCTCGGCATCGTCCTCCAAGTCATCGCTCTAATCATCAACATACTGACGCTTCCATTCAGCATACTCGGGATAATCTTCAACATATTGATACTATACTATCTTACAAGGTCCCAGGTGAAGGCATTCTTTGGAAAGGGCCCCTTGATGGGTCCCGTGATGGGTTCTGGAACGATGACGCCTACCACGGGGTCCATGGGGTCCGGCGGCACCAGTTCAACAATGATTCGATGCTCCAACTGCGGCACGAGCGTTTCCGCAGGGACGACGAAGTGTCCCAGCTGCGGTGCACCGCTCTAGTCAGGACCACATCCAAACCTGCTTTCTCTCCAACTCATCATATTGGACAAGCTGCTTTTTGATCCTGCACGCAGTCAGAGGCGCTTCTCAGAACCTCAGGGGCATGTTTCCGGGTGACCCCTCACCCCCTGCCGCGGTAACACTCGGGTTAAGGTTCACACTCAAGGCTACGCCGGGTTCATGCAATCGACAAAGCCCCCTCGGCCAACCGGGGTAACCATTATTGCCATACTAGCTCTCGCCATAGGTGTCATCGGCCTTATCGGCGGTGCCGTGCTCATCGGCTTCTCGGCACTACTAGCCAGCAGCATACCATTCCTCGGGCTGGGAGGAATATTCGCCGGCCTTACCCTGATCATCGCAGGGGTTGTGCTGTTCTTTGCATCCATCTGGCTGCTCGTCGGATGGGGCTTCCTCAACGGGAAGGGCTGGGCATGGATAATAGGGCTGATCTTCAGCTTCCTCTCAATCCTCCTTGCCATCTTCGTAGCCGCGACAGGCCAGCTAACCGGGGTCGTCGGTCTCCTTATCTGGGGCCTGATGATCTACTACCTCTTCACCGGACCCGTCAAAGCCTTCTTCGGTAAAGGACCGGCCATAAACCCAGCGTACGCAAATCCACCCAC
>CAYIBO010000161.1:0-2455 GCA_964361545.1 uncultured Candidatus Bathyarchaeia archaeon | reverse complement strand
GGATGTAGGCTGGACCCCTAACGATGGTGAAGTAGTGTATTCTGTGGCCCTCGTTGCCGAGCAAGTAGGCGATCTGTTGGCAGAAAAGACGGACAGGCCCTTCTTGGTTGCTGATTAGGAGAACTGTACTTCCGGCCGGGATTCCTCCACCGAGCTTCTCGTCCAGTCCTCCCATTCCCGTTCTGATGCGCCGGATGCGCTCTTGAGATGTGATGTTTCTAATCAACCTGTTTCGCCTTGAATATGGCCCGTCTCAGACGCTTAGTCACTTCGGGCTCGGCCCTGACCTCGACTCCATTCTCGCCAATAATGAACGGGTGTAGGAAGTGTGAGTGGGAGCTTCCTCTCATTTTTGGAATCTCGACTTTTCTGGTCCTCATCTTCATGGTGAAGGAATCCTCTTCCAGCGAATTTCCCTGCATTGCGTTTTGTTCCAGCAGGGTTTCGCCGCTAACGCTCTCTTCGAGAGCGTGGTGTAATCGGATCATGCCGTCGACGACGTATTCTTCGACCGCTTTCCGGCCAGCGTGGTTGGTCTCTGCTTGGCCGCTGACGAGGAGTGTTGTGCACCCGAACGACTTCAAGATCATAGTCAGCCTCTGGATGAGGCTTCTGAGGTCAACCTGTGTAAGCTCGAGGCTCATGGCGTCCAGTGAGTCGATTATGACTCGGCTTGCTCGTACTGTCTGAATGGCCGTCTGAATCTCGTAGAGTAGTGCTTCCAGGGTAAAGGGACGAGGCACCACCCAACGCTCTTCGCTACCGAGACCGAGCCTGCTGGAGATGGCGTCGAGAATGATGAGATTTCCCGACTCTTCGAGACTTCTCATGTCCCAGCCGAAGCTGTTGTACATGTTCTCCCGGAGCTGCTGGGGCCCCTCCTCCAGGACAACATAGACGCCGTTCTCTCCGTACTTTGTGAGGCCGTTGTAGAGGAACTGTGAGGAGAAAATGGTTTTGCCCGCGCCCGCGGGACCGGAGAGAAGGTAGACGCGATCCCTGATGAGACCTCCACCTACTATCTGGTCAAAACCTGGAATGCCGGACTGGATTCTCTGAAGCTGCTGGAGAGGTGGTGCTAGGCGTTGAGGAGGAGGCTGTTGCGGAGGAGCCGCATAGGCTGAACTGTCGGATCCAGAGTTATCATAGCCTTGCTGGTCGTAGCCCGTGTAGCCTTCCTGGTTTTGGTAGGCTGACGGGTCCTGGTAGTAGTAAGGGTCGTTGTACGGCTGGTCTTGGTCATTAGAGCTCATGTCTCTCCCCAGATGCCCTCATCTAGTAGCAACTCAGTGCGGGGTATGCGGCACAGGTTCTCATAGCGACGAACGGTACGGTCTGGCCCTGGAACTGGCCCTTGTATACGTAGTAGAACCCGATGAAAACTAGCCATGTCTTCTCGGAGACTGGAAAGTTTTGAGTGCTGGCCGAGCCTTGGGTTCTCGCCCCGAACTTCACTACTGTAGAGGACGATGGCCCGCTCGGGTCTGCAGGTGGTAGGTCATAGAACGGGCCCCCTGCATCATTGTAGGCTTGTATGTTATTGGGATTGACGGTGTTCGGACTGACTATGTAGAAGGGCGTTGATGCTCCCAGACCTCCGGCATCGTACGGCTGGAAGAGAAGTGACGAATGGACCCTTAGCCTGATAGTGCTGTCAGTGGCAGCGTTTGTCACTTTGAGCCAGAATACCATGGCTGTGCCTGTAGGCGCAACCCATGCCGTCTGCGAACTAGTTTGCCCCCCCATGGTGAAGTTGAAGGATTTGAAGTCGAAGAACACGGTTAAGGGTCCAATGTTGGTTTGAAAGAGTTGCCCTGCAGGTGGAGGCGCCGCTGGCCAGGGGTAGAAGAAGCTGAAGAGTCTGCCTCTTGTACTTGCCAAGATTACCTTGTAGCCGCTACCATCGTTGATGAGTTTCCCTGTCACTTTGATCTTGTGCTCGATCACTCCTTCTGGCACGTTGCTATTGCGAAGGTTCTCTACTATGCAGGGACCGAAATCGGGGGCCCCTGATGTGCACTGGGGGGAGTTTGTGGGACTAATGTTGATGATGTAGATTCTGGCAATGCTAACAGCAATCCCAAGATTGTTTACCGTGATGTTGAACGATTGACTTGGAATGTTGAAATCAAGCGCTCCGGGGTTGATGGGGACTAGGTTCTCTGCGATGGCCTGCTGGTCACGCTGGGCCATCGTGGTGATGACGGTGTTATAGGAGTCATATTGAATGAAGCCCCACAGCATTACGTTGAAGCCCATGAGTAGGATTATGATGAAGAACAGTCCTCCGAAGACCGCACTCATACCCTTCTTGGACCGGGCGAGTCTTCGATAGACGCTCATTCAATATCACGCAACCCAAGTCGTGGCTATCGTTGTTCCGTGAAGAGTCGCAACTGTAATCTTCTGAAGGTCGCCCTTTCCATATGGCCCGTTCAACTGGAGGCCGTTTAAC
>CAYIBO010000160.1:0-2476 GCA_964361545.1 uncultured Candidatus Bathyarchaeia archaeon | reverse complement strand
CTCTGGGAGCTAGAGAAGCGACTCATAAAAAGAGGAGTTCTCCCGGCCTCTGAATACGGGTGAAACCCTAAGATAGAACGAAAACCCGTACTGTAATGCGTCTTCAATGCAACAATACCTCTACAAGATTCAACCCGTAAGACCAGAGATGCTCACTGAAGGCCCGACGGAAACCGAATCCCAAATCGTTACGGACCATTTCTCCTACCTCAAGGACTGATGGAGAGAGGAGCTGTCATCTTGGCCGGACGGACCCAGAACAACGACTACAGTAGCTTCGACATCATTATCTTCAAAGCAGAATTGGAGGACCAAGCCCGGGAAATCGTGCGGAATGACCCTGCCGTTAAGAACAAACGTCATGAGGGCTGAACTCTATCCCTATCGGATTGCCCTCCTGAAAGCTGAGAACGCAGAATAATTCTAACGAAAACTTTCACTCAACGACTGGACAAGACGCGCCCCTTGTTCTCAGCCCTTAGGTCGCCTTAGGAGAAAACCCGCAAGATTGAGCTTAATGCCAAGGACCCCCCTCCGCGAATCATGAAACCGGAAACCCGGGTCCTCGGGCTGAAGGACTATGACGCTTTGCTCAGCCTCTGGAACAAGGCCGGACTTTCCCATCGTCCGGAGGGAAGGGATAGTAGGTCCTCGATTATTGCTCAGATGAGACGATACAAAGGATTCTTCCTGGGAGCGTTTCGGGAGAATAGACTGGTAGGGTCTGTAATAGCAAGTTATGACGGGCGAAAAGGCTGGATCAATAGACTTGCTGTGGACCCAGAGGAGAGACGAAAGGGAATCGCCGAGGTACTGATCGAAACGGCGGAGTCGGTTCTCCGAGATCGTGGATCCCTAATCATTGCCGTTTTAGTTGAAGCTGACAATTCCCCGTCTATAGCCCTGTTTCGGAAGTGTGGCTACAAGGTTCACCGGGACATTCTGTACCTGACGAAGAGGGAATCGGAGCAAGTTTAGTAGGGACTCCAGAAACCGGACCAAGGCGAAGGCCTTGCCGAGCGTTCCTGTCATAGAACTTGAGAGTCTAACAAAGTCCTACGGCAACCTTGTGGCAGTAGACCACCTGAATTTGAAAGTGGATGCAAGACAGATCCACGGGTTCCTGGGACCCAACGGAGCCGGCAAGACCACCACGATCAAGATGCTGGTGGGACTGTTGAAACCCGACTCTGGCTCTCTCAAGATTCTTGGAGTGGAGGCTGGAGGAGACCGTCCTACCATTCGCAAGAGGATGGGCTACATGCCAGAACTGCCTCGTTTTCCCAAACATCTCACAGGAGAGGAACTCCTCGACGTTTACGGGCGCATGTATGGCATGCCAAAGGACGAGAGGAAGAAGCGTGTTTCCGAGCTTGTAAAAATGGTCGGGCTGGAGGGAAGAGGCCGCGACCGCATCGGCAAGTACAGCAAAGGAATGCAACAGCGAATCGGCATCGCCCAGGCCCTTCTCAACGACCCTGAGCTAGTGATACTGGACGAGCCAAGTATCGGCTTGGACCCTGTGGGAATGGTTGAGGTTAGAGATATGGTCAAGGAGATTGTCAAGACAGGGATGACGGTTTTCTTCTCGTCCCATCTACTCGCGGAAGTTCAGCAAATCTGCGACCATGTCACGGTTATCGATAAGGGAGTGGCGCGTTATTCTGGGACGCTTGATGATATATCGAACAAAGTATTGTCGGCTCGAAGGCTGGTCATAGAACTGGAACAGCCGAGCGAAGCCGTCGCTGAGGCCCTGAGAAAGCTAGCCTACGGCAGGGTCGAGGCCAATGGCAGAGTGTACACAATCCATCTCAAGACGAAGGATGATGTGAGGGCCGGGATTTCCCGTGCAGTCGCAACGGCAGGAGGCGTAGTTATAGCAATGCGGGAGGAAGGCCGGGGCTTGGAGGACGCTTTCCTTACACTAGTGGGACGCGGGTCCTAGACGATGGAACGAGAAACGAAGGGAAGCTGGCTCTCAAGTTTCGTAGCGATACTCTACTACGAGTTTCTCTGGAATCTGAGGAAGAAGAAGACAGTAGGCATATTGGCCGTCGTTCTAGCCATAACCACTCTTACACTTGCTCTTCCGCCTATACTGGCACAGGCCTCTGGTCAGACCTTTCAGAAGGAGCCTTCTTTCGTAATCGATTCGGTGACAATCCTGCAGCCTTCTCTTCTCATTTTCATTCTTGCGCTGGCCACGACCATGAACACTATCTCAGGGGAGTTCGAAAGTGGAAGCATTATTCCACTTTTGACGAAGCCTGTGTCAAGAACTGTCATTTTCCTCGGAAAGATGCTAGTCGCTTTCTTGACCCTACTTGGGGCGTTTGCATTCCGTGCCGTCTACACGCTTGCCGGAGGACTTCTGGTTCACGGGCCGCAGGAGAATCTGCACTTGGTACCACTCGGAGTCTTGGGTCTGACTGTAGCGGCCATGGTATGGGTTGCCATAGTCATTTTCTTCGGG
>CAYIBO010000159.1:0-2492 GCA_964361545.1 uncultured Candidatus Bathyarchaeia archaeon | reverse complement strand
ACTCCAAGCGCGAGGAGGACCCCGATTTGTTGCCTTTGGACAAAGACGAGACGCATCAGGAGCACATAGGTACTAAGTGCGACGATAGTTAGAAAGAAGGTAGGGAAGACGAAAGACAGTTTGTCTAGTGCCTGTACAGACATGTTGATTTGTACATCGCTGGGCTGCTTCTCCCTGGGCACGAAACTTGCGATGCCATACGACGAGAGGATATTCCTGATTTCAGACCCAACCTCTTCCAGCTGGTTACCGTCGCGTAAGGTTACTGCAATCTCGTTGATTCGGCCGGCCATGCCTAAGGATGACGCCATGGAGGCGTATGGGGCGAAGAAGACCCCCCAGCGACGCAACACATCAGGCATGTGATCCCACACCGTGCGCGCGGGCCAGAGATACTCGGGGCTAATGACAAGCCCAGAAACCGTGAACGGACGGACTCCCATTGGAGTAATGAAAGCGACTTCGTCTCCCACCTTTATCCCATGATGCTCCCCGAAACCCTTCTCCACCAGGACCTGGGTCTCGTTTGGTTCGGTGAAATAGGTGCCCGCGGTGACGAGAACGTCGTTAACCGAAGGCCGGGCGGGTGCTGGCAGTGTCACGACCCGCCCTACAAAGCGGTCGGAGGAGTTGGAGAACATGGAGGGGACCTCGATGCTAATTCGACCGGTGACGCGTTCCACGCCTGGAACAGAGGCAATCAGACCGGTGGTATTTTGGGGCGCAGGTCCGAAAGATACTGTTATGTCCGCGAAGCGCATGTCTTCGTAGGGTCTGTCTACGCTGAGCTGAAGATTCCTGTAGGAGCTAAGCACACTTCCGAAGAAGGCGATTCCCAGTACAACCATAGCAATCAGGGCCGTGAACTGCCACTTTGACCGTCTGATGTCACGGAAGAGCTTCTTTCGGAGTACGGACACTTCTACCACACCAGCTCTCTGGCAGGTTTCGGTCTGGGATTCTCTACGAAGGAGACAATGCGTCCGCCACTCAGCCTCACCACAATATCGGCCATTTCCGCTATGACAGCGTTGTGAGTTACAAGCAAAACTACGCGTCTGTCTACATGGCATGCCTTACTGATGACTTCGAGGACACTGATTCCCGTAGCATAATCCAGTTCTCCTGTCGGTTCGTCGCAGAGAACAAGTGGGGGATTCTTGACCAGGGCACGAGCCACAGCTACCCGTTGCTGCTCCCCTCCACTAAGTTCCGACGGAAAGTGATCAATCCGATCTCCCAGACCAACCTTTTCAAGGACAACGACAGGATTCAACGGGTCCGGTACAAGTTCAGCGGCAAGTTCCACATTTTCCCTAGCCGTGAGGCTGGGTATGAGATTGAAGAACTGAAAGACAAAACCCACCTTATTCCGACGATACTTCACCAAGTCAGGCTCCCCGAGATTGGTCACTTCCAGCCCGTCAATGAAGATCTGCCCTGAAGTTGCACGATCGATTCCTCCAAGTAGATTCAGGAGTGTCGTTTTGCCGCTGCCACTGGGTCCAAGTATCACCAGCAACTTTCCAACAGGGATTGCCAGATTGGCATCCCGTAGAGCATGGACCTGCACTTGGCCCATATCGTACGTCTTGGTCACACCTAGAAGTCTTACTATCGCAGCCTGTCCAACCTTTGTCTCTTGCAACACGGTGCTCAGGATTGTCATGAGAACGTGTTATCGCGCTGCTACTCATTGGCCTTATGGCTTACAGCTGCAAGAACGAGCGACTGCATTTTTTTACAACTGACAAGAACTTTCACCCGGGCCGGTCAGACTCTAGGAAGCCTACGCTTCCGATTTGCAAGAATGAGAGGCGCCTAATCTTACAAGTGTCAAGAAGCAGGATAATCAATGGGTTTCAGATTATAGAAGTCTGAGGTGTATGGCTGGTGCAGTGGAAGAGAGGAAAGGCCCGGGACCCAGTGTGCGGGATGTTCGTGGACCCTAAGATTGCTGTGACAAGGTCGATTCTGGGAACTACCTATTACTTCTGCAACCAGGAGTGCGCGGACAAATTCGAAACGGAGACCGCGGTTCCCGCTAGGGTGGAGCAGGAGATCCCATCCGGGAAATGAGTAGCTCAGCGGATAAAATCATGCGAGTGTGCCAGTACAACCCGCCCTGCGCCAAACATAGCTTGAGGTAACGGTGTTGCGAGATCACTACTCGAGCAGCAGGCAGAAGAGATCACGCAAATGGTGGAAGCTTGGACTCGGAGCCGCCACCACAGTGGCTCTTGGGGTATTCGTAAGTCCAGTTTTTCTTCTGATAGGCCCAATGATTTTCATGCACCTGTTCGGTCACGGAGGTAGCCATCACTCCGGAAACAGACGTCGCTCAAATGATCATCACGATCCGGACGGAAAACAGGACAAACAATCGTCGGGTTGTCATTGAGAAATGTTCCTGGGAGGACGGGTTCTCGGACCAGGTCTCGGCCTTTCTCAATTCACTGAACGACTCGACTAGGCTCCATTTAGGGAAGGGG
>CAYIBO010000158.1:0-2520 GCA_964361545.1 uncultured Candidatus Bathyarchaeia archaeon | reverse complement strand
ATGTTGACCTTGGCATTGAGGCGGGTTTGAAGGTCGACGATTTCGCGCCGCGCCTTTCGTTCTTTTGGAACTGTGGAATGGACTTCTTCGAGGAAGTCGCCAAGTTCCGGGCTGCCCGGCGGATCTGGGCCCGGGTGATGAAGGAGAAGTACAGGGCCAAGGACCCGCGATCGCTGCTGTTGAGAACTCACGCGCAGAACTCAGGCGCGTCTCTGACCTGGCAGCAACCGTTGAACAATATCGTCCGGACCACTATAGAGGCGTTGGCCACTGTCCTAGGTGGGACCCAGTCCTTGCACACTAACTCCTACGATGAAGCTTGGGCACTGCCGTCCGAGAAAGCGGCCACGGTCGCTCTGCGGACCCAGCAGATCATCGCCGAAGAAACGGGAGTCACTGATGTCGTGGACCCCTTGGCTGGCTCATACTATATGGAATGGTTGACGGATGAGATGGAAGAACACGCCTTCCAGTATTTTGACAAGATAGAACGAGCAGGAGGCTTACTCAACGCCATCAAAACCGGGTTCATACAACGAGAGATTGCTGAGACTGCCTATCGTTACCAGCAGGAGATGGAGCGGGAAGAGCGGATTGTTGTGGGTGTCAACAAGTACCAGGTGGAAGAGAAGATGCCCATTGAAACGTTGAAGATCAATCAAGAAGCTCAGCGACGACAGGTGGACAGAATCAACATGATACGACGGACTCGAGATAATCGGAAGGTTCAGCATGCGTTAGACAAGTTGAGGAAGACTTTCGAAGATGAGGGTGCGAACTCCATGTACCCCATCATCACAGCGGTCAAGGCCTACGCTACCCTCGGTGAGATAATGGACGTGGGCAGGAAAGTGTTCGGAGATTACAAGGAGCCTCCGATTCTCTAAGTTTCAACACGTATCTTGGAACTGACCGTTATGGCAGAACGATCCGCCCTTACCGCAAAGGAACTCGGCCTCTCCACCTGGCCCGACTTTGAGGCACTCTTCCAGAAACACAACGGGGTGTGGGGAGGATGCTGGTGCATGTACTACCACGAGCAGGGAACATTCCTCCTCGGCAGCCGCATCCGGGCGAACCGTAACAGACAGCGCAAGCACGGGCTAGTTAGTAGGGGAAAGTCCCACGGAATAATCGTCTACTCCCGGAGAACCCCAGTTGGATGGTGCCAGTACGGACCACGAGAAGAGCTGCCTCGGCTAGACGCTAGCCGGACGTACTTCAAGCTCGGACTTGACGGCAAGAAGAGGAAGCTCTGGCGGATAACATGCTTCTTCGTGGACAGAGACTATAGAGGTAAGGGAGTAGCAGGTTTCGCTTTGAAAGCGGCCCTCTCAGCGATCCGAAAACGAGGTGGGGGAATAGTAGAAGCATATCCCCTAGAAACTCTCAAGGAAATTCCTGGGAAGACCGAGAAGGGTAAGGCGTCCTTCATGTGGTCCGGGACCGTTGCCATGTTCAGCAAAGCCGGCTTCAAGGTCGTCGCCCAGCTGGGCAAATCCCGACGCCTGGTCCGGAAAACAGTGCACTGAGGCCTGTCTTGACATCCAAGACCCCTGCGTTCCGCAGAACCCCCAAGCCTTGGAAGACGGTCGGCACGAAACGGCTGATTTCTCTTGGAGAAGTGAAGCTTCACCAAGACCGCATCGTTTCCAAGTCAGGGTTTCGCACAAACCATCTCCGACTATCACTGCACGATTTCACTGTCGTCATTCCAATGCTTGACCATGACCGTCTGGTCTTCATCTGGAACTACCGCCACCCGATACAAGGATGGGAGCTGGAGCTTCCTGCGGGACTGGTCGATAATGGGGAGGACCCTGACAGTTGTGCTAGAAGAGAGCTTGAAGAGGAGACAGGGTACTCGGCTAAGTCTTGGCGGAAGGTGGGCTGGGTCCATACGCTTCCGGGAATTACCTCCCAGCGAGCCCATGTCTACCTGGCTAAGCGTCTGAAGAAGGGACGGGTCCATCGGGAGCCCTACGAGAATATGGAACTCAGAATCATCACCGCGAAAGATGCCTATCGCCTGCTCTGGTCTGGGAAGATTGTCCATTCGTCCACCGTGTCTGCCCTAGGTATGGCTGAGAAGCTCATCCTTGGAAATGGAGCGTCCACTGGAACGAGTAGAGAAAGAAAAAACCGCGTTTTGGGAAAGTCTAGAGGCTTGCGCCGCAGTTAGAACACTTGGTCAGCCCTGGGCTAACGGTACTTCCGCAGCTGTTGCAGAACCGTGCAGTGTTGGAGCTTGTGTGGGATCCGCCGAAGGACCCTGTGGACGCGCCGGCTACGCTTGGACCCACGAAAGATGTGGGAGAAAACGATGGTCTGCTGGTTGCGGGTGGGTTTGCGTACGCTGGGTTTATGGCCGGTCCTTTGCCGAAGAAGGCTTTGACGGGTCCGGTGAAGAGGTAGTAGATCATCAAGCCCCAGATCAGCACGCCAGCAATGGCTGTTAGCGAACCTGTAGCGGCTGCACCTATAGCAAGGAGGACGCCTAGGAAGCTGAAAATCAGCCCT
>CAYIBO010000157.1:0-2541 GCA_964361545.1 uncultured Candidatus Bathyarchaeia archaeon | reverse complement strand
AAGCCAAGAATCGACCCGTCCGCCGAATCGAAGCGCGCAGTCTCCAACCCTAGGGAAAGGCAAGGGGGATTCCAAGGCTTTTCCCGAGAGGCTTCAAAGCCCAACTGGAAAAATCGCCCAGAACACCGACCAGACCCACACACAAGAAAAGAGAAGGCTAATGCAACACGTTCCTGCGAGACAGAAACCTCCTAGACCCAAGCCCTAGCATCAACCATTAGTATTGCTCTCCCGAACCGCCCGCCCAACGAGAACAAGAAACGGAGGACCCGCCACAGCCAACATGTTCCTTCTAGGGCATAGCTCCTGGAGCTATCTCATCAGCAAAGCCACCGGCCAGAAGCTGCACGTCAACCTTCCACTCTACCTCGCACTTTTATCCGGCGTAGCGCCGGACTTTGACATATACTTCCAGCCCTATCTCCAACACCACACCTACACCCATTCCATACTCATTCTCGGACCCGTCTCCATACTCCTAACCTACAAGTACAAGAAGCTCGGAGCAGCCTTCAGCACCGGCCTGCTAAGCCACCTCCTCACCGACAGCCTAGTAGGCGACATACCAATCATCTACCCACTATCCGACTATACCATTGGCCTCACTCTAATCCCCACCGGCGTACCCAGCCTCACGGACACCGTGCTCGAAACCAGTGCACTACTCTTGGTCGTCGTCTACGTTCTGAAGAATGGCGACCTCCAACAGTTCACAAAACCCGGCAAAGACAGCCTGCCCATGGCCATAACACTCGCAAGCATCGTCACCTTGACACTGCTCTTCGCAGGCGACAACAACATATCCCTCGCAACCTTCGCTTTCTCCCGCCGAGCCCTGACCCTCATCAGCCTTGGCCATATCTTTCAAGCCGCCGCCCTCGCCCTCGGAACAGTCCAAGGACTAAGAGCATACCTAGCCCAAGAAGGAACGACTAAAGCCCGGCCCGTAGACATGTAAGACTCCTTCTCAGTCCGACTCCCTTCCCCCGCCATCAACCCAGCCTCCGTCGAGTTACATTTCGCACAAATCCTCCAAACCCCAAGCCTAGAACCAGTGAGATTCGGGGGCGGCTGCGTATAGGCTTCCTGACCTGGTGGGACCTGCCCAAACGGGCCTGGGTCCTCATACTCGCACAATTCACAATCATCCTATTCCTAGCCGCGTCCCTAGTCTCGAATTACTTCAACAACATCTACTACCAAAACTACGTCAACAGCATATCTCCCATCCTCATACCCGTCCTCAGCATAGCCTTCGGAGCCACCAGTGCAACAGTAGCCGTCAAACTCTACCTCGGTGTTTCAAAAATCCGCTCGTTGCAGGAAGAGGTAGACTCCCAAGGACGGAGGAGAGGCCAGTCCAAGAGGTCGAAGCGCACCTCCCCTGGGTCCAGCCTACCGCCGACTGTAACCATCCAGGTGACGAACCCCTCCCCTCCAACCCTGAAGCCCTTGACAACAGAGGCGAAACCAGTCGAAAGCCCCGCGGTAATGGCTGAGAAGAAGGAGACCAGCCAGCCATCTGACAAGGCCCTGCAGAAGACCCCCTAAGAGATCAACCTGTTGGATGGTCCGTAGGATACTCGACTTCGCGTTCTGGGAGCACAATTCACTCAAATCCCAAGTCCCCGGGACATCATGGGCCGGCACGCGATAGCATGACCCAGTGAGATGAGATGTTGGCAGAGAATGACCCGCCATCTGTGTGGACCAGAATCCCAGGGTTCGCCAAGACCATAATGGTACTCCAGTCCATAGTAATCTTCTCCCTATCTTTCTGGATCTACCAAGAATACCAGAACAATCAGTACCTGCAGATGTATGTCAACACGAGCCTTCAAGGCACGGAGCTCGCAATCATCGCCCTGGCATCCATAACAGGCTTCAGCACAGTCGCCCTCATCCTCTACAAGAAGTTGCAGAGGGCGCAGAAGGAACTTGACGAGGTCTTGTCCAACGATACCGCCCGCAAAGCAGTAACCCGCTCGCCGAGCATCCTAGACCAGAAAACAGAACAGCATCTAATAGACATGATACGGGCCGGACCCACCCCGCTGACGGTTCAGGGCGGTCCTATGCCAGTTCTAAAGCGCACGGACAACGAAGACAATTCCAACCAGCCAAAGCCCTAGCAGTCGCTTCCCCTGTCCATCGACCAACCCATGAAGGTAGGACTCGACAAGCCTCCTCATCTTCCAACCCACCGACCAAGATGGAACAGCTTTACGAACCATTTCCTCCGGGGCCAGTCCCGCTTTCAAAGCCCCCTTGCTGCTCCTATCGAGCTCTTTCAGGTAGCGTATGAAACGTCGAACCTCCCTCAATCCGCATACTGGTCCATGGCCGGGAACAACCCTCAGGGGCTTGAGCCTCAGAATCATCTTCAAAGCCCGAATCTGGCCTTGAATGTCGGAATCTTCCAGATTGGGATGATAGCCGACCCACAGAACATCACCCGCGAAAACCACACGGTCATCGGGAACATGAACAATCGAGTCACCATCAGTATGAGCCCTCTCACCCGGATGAAACACCTCTATC
>CAYIBO010000156.1:0-2542 GCA_964361545.1 uncultured Candidatus Bathyarchaeia archaeon | reverse complement strand
TCGAGGGTCCGAACAGTAACCGCGATGCTAGTGGCTGTCAGGGTGGCCCCTATGAGGATGGCAACAGCCGGTGGAAATCCCAGATAAATCGGCACGATATATCCCAGTGTCAGCGGGATTACAACTCCCAGAGATGCTACTACAAGGGCTGGGAACCCTGAGGCTTTGAGGTCGGCTATTGTGAACTTCAGCCCAGCTGCGAAAAGGACGATTATACCTCCGATCTGTGCCATGGCAAGCAAGAGGTCACTGAACTCAACCAAGGCTCCTCCGAAGACTTGGATTGCCCCTCCCAAAGTGAGGGGGCCGAAAATCATCCCGGCCAGTACTTCCCCGGCTACTCCTGGATACTTGAACTTGGACAGAATGCCGCCCAGGACTTTGGCCACGAAGACTAGGAGGCTTAGACCGACAACCTGTCTTAGAATTTCCAGCTCAGTAGCCATGGCCAAAATGCAGGATTGCGAAATGTTCGTAATAAGCTCATGGTGACTGAGCGGCCGGGCCCAAAGTTTTCCGGGCCGTTATCTATCTATTTTTCAACAGTTATTTAGTGGGATGGAAACTAGCTCGTCTTGAAACGCCGGGATCGCCTAGCCAGGTATGGCGTCGGCTTGCTAAGCCCTTGAAAGGTTGCGGAGAGCCGATGGGCCTTCGGCCCACGTGGGTTCAAATCCCACTCCCGGCGCCTGATAACTAGCGTAGCACTGAACTTTCTTAGCCCACTCGCGAAAGCCAGGCCTTCAATCATACCTGAACTTGGGCTCCCAGCCCTTGCTGCCGCCAGGCAAGAGGCCGAAAAAGTGCCAGACTAAGCAATATTCGTCACCAGGACCAAACTCGTCCTTAGCGACGCGAAATATTCTCCCTCTGCGATCCTTGTGGAAAACTGATACCCCAGGCTCCGGACCCTCCTGTTTGTTCTCAAACCCCATGTCCTTCGAAAAAGTAGTTCCCTTGCTCGAAACCATCCTGAATCTCCAGCCCCTGCTCCTGGCGAACTGCTTCTGCCATGGCGAAGCATCAGGCGACACAACAGCAAATGCAGCGCGATCTTCCAGATGGTCCAGGACCCCGTTGAATCCATCTGCCCACATCGTGCAATACGGACAAGACCTACCCATATTGTGAATAAGGATCAGGTCGTCCTTCTCTCCAAAGAGGTCGGAAAGTGCCATCCTCCTTCCATCTGAATCAGTTAAAATGTAATCCCTGACTTCTACTCTGACGCTCGTCTTAGCTCTCGAGTGCTTTTCCCTGACCCCGAGATTGCCTCGCGCTAAGCTATAAGTGGTAAGGGCGGGGGGATGGTGTCCCGGGCTTATATTGGACCCCGAAGACTGTTTTCTTCGCACCGAGGAGGAGCCACTCTTCGGATAGGACCCTAGTTCCATTCTGGGGCTAGGATGGAGGTAAGAAGCATACGCTTTGCAAGATGAAGCCAAAGGGCTCCGAGAAGGCATGTGGATTGCCAAGGTGTCCGTCTGGACCCTTCTGGTCCTCGGGCTTATCGAGATATTCTTTAGCCAGGTAAGCGGGAGCATCGCCCTCCTTGCGGATGGAATAGACTCCATCTCGGACGCTGTAGTCTCCTTCTTCGTCTACACAGGACTCCGCTTCGCCCGGAGAACCCCCAGCCGAAGATTCCAATTCGGCTACTACAAAGTCGAGAGCTTCACAGCCCTGATAACCGCCATAGCACTGGTCGGGGTCGCAGCTTTCACCTTTCTCAGATCCTACAGAGCATTCACCGACCCAGCTCACTTCGTCCACCTACCACTTCCTGCGCTGGTGGTTCTGTTGGCCGCCGGCTCAATATCCCTCTACAGAGCTCTCCAGATGAAGCAGATCGCAAACCGGTACAACATACTGTCTTTGAAGACAGATGCTAGGAACTCGATTAAGGACGCTTCGGCATCCTTCATTGCCTTCGGAAGCGTTCTGATAGCATCTTTTGGTTTCCCTCAGGTAGATGCGCTAGGCGGAATGCTGATTGCGTTCTACATTCTGGCCGTTGCATATGTTGCCATCAGAGAATCCTCACTCGTACTGCTAGACGCGTTTCACGAGCCAGAATTGACCAAGGAGGTCGAGCTACTAATCAAGTCAAACAGCCACATCAAGGGAATCAGAGACCTAAGACTCCGCAGAGCGGGTCCCTTCATAGTAGGCATCCTGGAAATCATCGTTGACGGAGACATGACAGTAAAACAGGTGCATGATATTGCGACCGAGCTGGAGAGGTCTGTAAAGAGCAGAATCGCAGGTCTAAGAAGCCTCACCGTAAGGGCGATTCCCTCCGGCTAACCATTGAGGATCATTCCTGTCAGTCAATCAAGACGAGAAGCCCGTGCTACTCAGCCTAGACGGAAGAGGATTCTACGTTCTGCGGTATTCAGCTATTCCTGAAGAAAAACTGACGAGAATCAACTTCGAGCTAGTAGACCCCAACACCGGCGAAGGCGCAACAGCGGAAGCACTAGTAGACCCAAAGCTCATCGAAGACCTAAACTCGTTCAACACAGGACCCACAGCCGGCAAA
>CAYIBO010000155.1:0-2568 GCA_964361545.1 uncultured Candidatus Bathyarchaeia archaeon | reverse complement strand
AGTGCTTCTTTTTCACCCGTCCCAGGTGTCGCGAGATTCTCCCGGGGAGAGAGTTCATTGCTGAACCTACGTAGACGTAGACTCCGGTGACGAACTCTGTCTTTCCTAGCTGTCCTACTTGTATGGTCAGTTTTGCAGGGACCCGAAGGACCAGTGCGTATACGCCCGTTTTCGCGGGTCTTTCTCTCACGTCTTCTTGAGCTTTCTCACGATGCTGTCGACCCTTGCCCTTGAGTAGTAAGAACAGCCCGCCTTGACCATGTCAGGTTTGACACTAGCATCTTTCAACGCCTTTCGTATCACGCCGGCCGAAACACCTGTTTCCTTCGAGACCTTGGCGACTGTTGTCAAATCCTCCTCGCCCTTGCGCATTCTTTCCAAGAACTCACCTCCCGATGTCCCTCTCCCAACGGCCCAGGTCCTGTAAAATCGTGAATCCCGAAGCAGTTCGGGCAGACCGAAGGCCTAGTGCTTAGTCTAGTGGGAGGTTTGGTCGTTCTAGGAATGCCTCGCTCAGCATTGAGCGATAGCATGCGGCTAATAACGGCCGACATCTCGGAGGAAGCACATCCCCGGAAGACTAGCCTACCTCCGCAAGTCCCAGCCTTCTTGGAGTCGCTTGGGAGGGGTAGCATTTCTGTTCCCCCGAACGGGTTTGGGAGACGGATTAACTCTCACCGAGTCGAGCATCTTGTGGCGAGGAAGAGACTTGACAGTTGAAGGAGGCGACAAGGCCGCAGGCGAATGGATGATCAAAGCTAGACAGACTGACGAAATAGCAGAGTCAATCAAAGTGACCATGAAGGCGCTCAAGGATTACTTTGGACTAAGATCCGGATCCCAGAAGGAGAGGCTTAGGGTCATAGGGTCAGAGTTCGGCCACATGGTCTCAAGAAACATAGCTCTCTCCGAGGATGTCGAGAATGTGCTAGAAGAGGTTGGACGATTTTGGACTACCCACGGTCTTGGCGAGATGCAAATTCTCGCAGAAGAGCCCTTGACTTTTGCCATGAGAGACTGCTACGACTGCATCGGAGCGCAAGCCGGTGAGACACTCTGCGCCTTCAAAGAAGGCTTCATCAACGCTATTCTCAATGAGAAGGCGGTTCTCGGAACCGTAGAAGAAGTGGAGTGTTGCGGGACCGGAGCTGAGACCTGCAAGTTCACTGTGACACAGTTCAGGAAATAGCCCTGTAGAGAAGGAGAACGTTGGTAGACTGCGAACGTTGCCATAGAAAATTCTCCTCCCATACTGCGCTGAACCAGCACTACGACAGAAAACACCCGGCCGCAAGAAAACCGGAAAATCTAGCGGATCAAGTGAGTGCGGAGCGAGAGGCCGAGTTCAGGCCTCGAACCAGTCCGTACAAGAGTGGGAGTTCAACCATCAAGGTCACAGTGTTTGCGCTGATACTCATCATTGCAGTAGGCGTCATCGCCTACGCCGCCCTCAACCCTCCCGCCCAGAGAGGGGGAAAGGCCGTCGACATCGGATCAGTAGCACCAGACTTCAGCCTCACTGACACATCGGGTAGTACTTTCACTCTCTCAGAATACAGGAGTAAGTCCAATGTTCTCCTTTTCTTCAACGAGGGTCTCGCCTGCGCTCCCTGCTTGGACGAGATGAAAAACGTAGAGCAGCTCAACCAGCAGTTCACCACTCTAAACGTACTAATGGCTAGCATAACGGCAGACGAGATGGGCACCCTTTCAAACTGGGTTCGAGCATCAGGAATGCAATACGGAAGGGTCATGTCAGACCAGTCGTTGCAGGTTGCGAGAAGCTATGACATGCTAGGTTACAGCATGCACGGAACGGCACCAGGACACAGTTTTGTTCTGGTCAACATGTCGGGCATAGTCGTGTGGCGTCAGGACTACTATCCACCTAGCATGGGGCCAGTGGGAAACAGCGAGATTCTTTCGAAGGTAACCCAGGCACTCGGAGCCTAGCACAGTGGTGAGGGTACTCCTCATCACCAGTGATGGATGCAAACCCTGCACACGGGTCAAACGGGTCCTCAGGGAATTGCAAGTGGACATGCCTGATCTGACTGTTGAGGAGGTCGATTACTACTCGTCTGCCGGGTCGAAACTTGCCGTGGAAAACAGCATCACTTACCCGCCAGCGGTCTTCATTGAGGGCGTATTGTTCGAGAAGGGCAAGATCCACACAGACGATATGGTCTCATCAATCCGAAAGAAAGGAGCCGGCAGCTAACGTCTCTAGTGCTTGTTGCCTACATGATCGTGGCCTTCGTTGCCGGAATCGTGGCTCTGGCCATGCCCTGCTGCTTCAGCGTCCTACTACCATCCTATTTTGCCCAGAGCTTCAAGACGAAGACCCGTCTCATCGGCATGACTGTCATCTTCTCCGCAGGCATCGCGACGATAATGCTGCCCATAGCCATAGGTGCTATCGCTCTGGCCAACACCATCTCCACCAATCATGATCTACTGTTCGTGGCAGGCGGGTTTCTCATGATCATAGTGGGCTTCTGGACTTTGTGGGGACGGGGCATGCTGCCACAGCTGAGCTTTCCGATAAACCTGAAGCGCAGCGACATA
>CAYIBO010000154.1:0-2576 GCA_964361545.1 uncultured Candidatus Bathyarchaeia archaeon | reverse complement strand
AGGGCCTGTAGCCTGACTTCTGCATCTCCAGGAGGTAACTAGCTATCTTGGACTGTTGGTTGCTGGCTGGGATTTCCTGGGTGTGTATATGCGGGCTGGGTGGGATTCGAACCCACGATTTGCGGCTCCGCAGGCCGCCGTCTTAGTCCTGGCTCGACTACCAGCCCAGACCGAGGATGCTCCTGCTCTCTTTATAATGAGTTAAGCCGATCAACTAGGAGTGCAGCTTGATAAGCAGAGTTGACAGGGGAAGTTAGTCAGAAGGCCCCAATGTTCACGTGTGCCAAGTGTCAGAAGAGTGAGTTTCAACTCACGCAGCTTTCTGAGACGCGGCTTTTGGCGGAGTGCGCATCCTGCGGGTCATCTTTCATCGTAGATACGGTCAGTGAGAAACGAGCTAGAGTGGAAGCGACAGACCCTAACCAGCATCTCGTCTGGAATTGGAAGACCGAACAGTGGGCGACGGCAAAGAGAGAATAGCGGGCTACGACCGTTGCTCTACCGGAACATAGGGCTGTGCCGAGGGACCTGAGTATTCTGTTAATGGCCTGATCAGTCGATTATCTGCGTACTGCTCGAAGATGTGAGCCACCCACCCAGCTATTCGGTTGCACGCAAATACTGAGGGCATAAGGTCCCTCGGTATTCCGAGAGAGTTCAGAACCACCGCGGCGTAGAACTCAATGTTTGGGTAGAGCCTCCTCTTTTCCCATGCAACCTGCTCGATCTTCTGGGCGACGTCCATCCATTTCCGATTGCGAGAGTTCTTGGCCAGGTCCTCAGCAACCTGCTTCAATATAACAGCCCGGGGATCGAAAGTCTTGTAGATCCTGTGACCAAAACCCATGATCCTCCGCCCCGCGGCCAGCTCGTCATCGATGAACTTCTCGACGTTCTCGACCCCACCAACGGTTTCCAGCATCTCCATGACCCGCTGGTTGGACCCGCCGTGGAGGGGACCGGCCAAGGTGGCAATGGCGCTAGTTACCGCTCCACCCAAGTCTGCCAGTGTTGAAGTAGTTACGCAAGCCGCGAAGGTTGAAGCGTTCATCTCATGGTCTGCGTAGATGATGCAGAGCGTATCATAGGCCCGCTCCGTTTCCCTGTCGGGCTTCTTGCCTGTGAGAAGGTAGAGGAAGTTTCCTGCATGGCTCACCTTGGCGTCGGGCCGTAGAGCGTTCTTGCCCCTTCTCAGCCGGTCGTAGGTGGTGATTATGGTGCTGAGGGTAGCCGTCAACTCTATACTCTTTCGATTATTGGCATCTTGGAAGGATTCGTTTTTCTTGCGGGGAAAAGTGGCCATGTAGGAGGCCGCTGTCCTTGCTACCTCCATGGGGTTCGCATTCTTCGGCATACGTTTGAGAAGGGCAAGAACTTCAGATGGGAGGTTGCGATGTTTGGAGAGTTCCCGTTTGAAATCGGCCAGTTCCGTCCTTGTGGGAAGTTTTCCGTGCCATAGTAGATAGGTCACTTCTTCATAGGAGGATTTGGCGGCGAGTTCTTTGATGTCTATACCTCTATACCGAAGTATTCCTTGCTGACCGTCGATGAAAGTGATGGCGCTCTTAGCGATGACAACGCCCTCTAGTCCCTTCTCGATCTCGACTGACGTGTGATCCACCAACAGACCTTGATGCGGAGTGTCTCTGACACAGATATCCTCTTAGATAAGCAATATCAAAAATTCGAAGCCCACAATAGGACCCTTCTAGAACGGGAAAGGCTTTTTCAAGTGGCCTAGGACCAGCCGCCGCCAGAGCCCCGGGAAAATGTCTGCCAGAACCCACAAGACCGGCATTCTACCAGGTGAGGGAATAGGCCCGGAAGTAGTGGACGCATCCCTGATGGTACTGGATGCGGTCCAGAAAGCCGAACCTGTTCGGCTAGAGTATGTGAAAGGCGAGGCAGGGTCCTATTGCATCGAGAAATACGGCACCAACCTGCCGCCGAAGACGGTTGAGATGCTCAAGGGTACGGCTGCCTGCCTAAAGGGTCCCATGACCACGCCGGAGGAGCCGGGGTCTCCACGGAGCGTCGCTGTTACCCTGCGTTCCATATTCGACCTCTACGCGAATGTCCGCCCAGCGCGAAGCCTTCCAAACGTAACCTCCCTAAAGCCCAACATCGACATGGTTATTGTCCGGGAGAACACGGAAGGACTCTATTCGGGAAAAGAGTTCGAAGCAGCCCCCGGAGTCGGAGTGGCCATGAGGATCATAACAAGGGCTGCCTCAGAACGGGTGGCCAAGTTCTCTCTGGAGCTGGCCATGAAGAGGAGGAAGAAGCTCACATTCGTCCACAAGGCGAACATTCTGAAGATCACGGACGGCATCTTCAAGCAGGCAGTCCACGACATGGCCAAGCCCTACCCGGACGTTGAATTGGAGGATCTTCACATCGATATTGCAACGGCCCAGCTGATCAAGAGGCCCGAGAGCTTCGACGTCATCGTGACGACCAACCTCTTCGGTGACATCCTTTCTGATGAAGCAGCCCAGACAGTCGGAGGGCTTGGGGTGGCCGCGGGAGCCAACATAGGCGACCGCTATGGCATGTTTGAGCCTGTCCACGGGTCC
>CAYIBO010000153.1:0-2627 GCA_964361545.1 uncultured Candidatus Bathyarchaeia archaeon | reverse complement strand
TTCGTCCCCTGTTACCGTTAACCGTTACCAGACTCGTTACCGTTGAAGGGGTAGGGTGGGGGTGTCGGGTCTTCTCCCCCGGTTTTCCGGGCTCGTTCGGCTAGCCTGTTAAATTGGAGGTGCTGAAGCGAATGATATCCATGCTCGCCTGCCTCCTCAAGGGCCCCGGAAAAGTCGCGCTAGAAGACGTCCCGATCCCCAAACCCGCGCTGGGAGAGGTTCTCGTCCGCATGCGCGCGGGAGGCATTTGTGGGACGGACCTTGAAAAAATCCACGGCGGCTACGGCCCGGGAGGCATTCTAGGCCACGAAGTATCCGGCGTCATTGAGCATGTTGGCGAGGGAGTCCGCGACCTTCAAAGAGGCGACAGGGTGGTAGCCCACCACCATGTTCCCTGCTACAGCTGCTACTACTGCCAGCACGGCGACTACACCATGTGCGACTCCTTCAAGGCAACCAACCTGGACCCTTGCGGCTTCGCAGAATTCTTCCGCGTCCCAGAGTTCAACGTCACAAGAGGCGCAGTAATTCCCCTGCCAGACACGGTAGGATTTGAAGAAGCTGCATTGTTGGAACCCACCGCTTGTTGCATCAGAGCCCTAGACAAGTCAGGGGCCCAATCCGGAAACAATGTCCTCATTGTCGGCCTGGGACCCACAGGCCTGACACACCTTCAACTGTTGCGCAACATGGGTGCTAGAGAGATTGTGGGCACTGACATCCAGAAGGCCCGCTTGAACATGGCGAAGAAGATGGGCGCCGATCTGGTCTTGGACCCAAACGAGCAAGATGTGCCCAGGGAAGTCAAGAAAGTAGCCAGTTCTGGTGTCGACCTTGCAATAGTGTCCACCGGAAATCCCAAAGCGCTATCCCAGGCTTTCTCATCCGTCAGGAAAGGAGGGAGAATTCTCCTCTTCGGAGCACCTGCACAAGGTGCCGTCCACCAGCTCGACGTTAGCTCGCTGTTCGCACGGCAGATCTCCATCATAACCAGCTATTCATGTGTCGAACCGGAGATTCGCAGGGCACTGGACCTAGTTTCTCGAAAGGCCATAGACCTAGGTGCTCTGGTCACTCACAGGTTTCCGTTGAAGGAAGCTCCGAAGGCTTTGGAGTTCGCGAGATCCTCTCCAGCCGCTGTCAAGACCATGATAGTTTCCTGACAGTTGAGTTTCTGATGATGAAGCTCCAGGTCGCAAAGCTTTACTTCCGTAGAGGCATGCGTGCCGAGCACGGGGTTGCACCCTGGCCCATCGGCGCACTTTCCACCGGTTCTTCCAAGCGGGGGCCTTCGAGTCTGCATTTCGGAGGGACCCGGCTAGTGGTGCAGTACCAGTTCGACGAGAGAATAGGGTTCGCCATCGAGAAGTCGATAAAGTCCGCTCAACGGTTCTACAACGAGAGGAGAAAGGTAGCCCTCGAAAGAGGCGAGAAGCAGGAGCCGCCCAGCTTCGAAAGCTTCGCCAACATGGCCAAGGGTCTCATGGAAGCGAACAAGCGAGTTGAGATGGGACGGCTCAAGAACCCCAGTCTCGGAGAGCTCCTTGAACGAACATGGGCTCAGAAGCTCCTTAACTATTCAACCCAGAAGCTCCTCAAGGATGCCTACGAGGCGCTACTGCGCAAGTTCTAGGTCTCTGCTGGGACCCTTCGAAAGACGTAGTATTCTTGGATTAAGGGCTTCTCGACCCTCGAACACGCAACACGTGTTCTCATACTCCCCTCTTCCCGCTACGGGAGAGGTGGAGGTTGAAGAGGACAATCCTCTCACGCTTGTCATTCAGAGCCTACGACCACACTCCACACTTCCCTTCGAGGAGATGCTGAGGGCCCGCATGGGCCTATGCAGTCCCCGTCCCTCGTGAACATGAGCAATCCCAATTCTCAATCTTTCAACATTCAAGACGCCAGAGGCGGGAAGAGAGGCCCAAACTCCAGGTGCAGGTTCCCTGTCACAATATGAAGTGGCGAAATGGATGAGAGCTGGTCGAGCATGCTCTTGTGCACGAGGTCTCCAGCGTGGATCGTCATGTCAGATGACCCCGCTTCCTTGAGAATTTTTTCGGGGAGTCTTTGGGCTATTGTGGGCGTGTGCGTGTCAGAAATGACGAGAACTTTCAAACTGGCTACCTTTATGGGGGCAAATTCCCACTGCCGGCTCATATCTCAACTGTTTTTCCGGAGTTCTGAACGGGTGATTTAGGGTGCTACGTGAGTGCTAAATACTACCAGTTTGCTTGGCACCGCCCAGATGAATCGCATATGCCACAAGCATACTGTGTGAAGTGCAAGACCAGCGTGGAGATCAAGAACCCCCAGAACGTCACGCTCAAGAACGGAAAGGCTGCGGTCTCGGGGGTTTGTCCCAATTGCGGGACCAAGGTCTTCCGCATAGGCAAAGGCTAGGCTAACCCCTTTCGCCCAACGCACCCCCTCCACCTTCTCACCCTTCATTCGAAACGAGTCAAAATCCAAGAACCTTTTAACCCTAAACTCCTGTTCCTTTGAGAACGGATTGCGACGCTGGGTTCTGGCGGCAGCGATTTTCCTGCTGGGCCTTTCAGCCGCCAACACGCTCCTTATCCAGGATACGCGAGGAGCCACCTCCACACCTGCAGTGAACAGAG
>CAYIBO010000152.1:0-2639 GCA_964361545.1 uncultured Candidatus Bathyarchaeia archaeon | reverse complement strand
ACGAAGGGCCAGACTAGGGTCGGTCTTGTTCTGATTCACGAGATATTTGGCTTCGACGACTACATCAAATCCGTGGCCAACGAACTCTCCAAGAATGGCCACTGCTCCGCCGCCGTGGACATCTACCGTGGGAAGAGGCCTGCAACGTTGGAAGAGGGTTTCAAGATTAGAGAGTCGTTGAGCAAGGACGAGATTCTTGACGCGTTGGGAAACGGGCTCAAACTGTTGAAAATGCAAATCGGAAATAACGCCCGGATAGGGACAATGGGATTCTGCATGGGCGGAGGCTTCGCACTGCTAGGTGCTTGCAACCTTGAGTTCGACTTCTGCATCGACTACTACGGCATGACACAGAAGGTCGAGGATGTATCTGGACTCAGGGGTCCCGTACAACTCATGCTCGGTAGCGAAGACGAACGAATCAACCCTTGGGCCTTCCAGAGTTTTCTGCCGTCTGCGATGAAATACAAGAAGAGGGTGGACTTACACTTGTACCCCAATGCGCGGCATGCGTTTTACCGGCCGGGCTGGGAGGGGCACAACCCTGACGCTGCGAGGGATGCTTGGTCTAAGACGCTGCTGTTCTTGTCTCAGTTCAAATAGCTCGCTGCGGACGGAGGGCCGAGAGCCAATGGCTTGAGCTGTCATCCGTCCCACTATACTCGACTCTAATGCTTAGCACGGATGATAGCTCGCCGTGTTTCGGTGCGGTCCACGGAATACTCGCATGGAACTCTGACAGTTACAGTAGCCAAATCACCTGGCTTAGCATCTCTACTTTGTTTGACCAACGATGATTCTTAGGCGTAGCCTAGTCGTCATGCTGGCCCTCATTGCAGCCCTCGCCACAGTCTCCCTAGCTTACGCTCTTCCGCCTGATAATCAGCCGCCCACAATCGCGACACCCACCATCCAGCCATCGTCGCCAGGACCCAGCGATGCTGTGTCGGTCTTGGTTAATGTCACGGACGCACGTTCAGGGGTGAAGAACGTGACAATCGTTTACACTACGGATAACTGGCAGTCAGTAAACGCGTCGGTTATGATGGCCTACAATGCCACGGTGTCGGACATCGCAACGGCGCAAATCCCGAGCTTGGCCTCCGGAGGCCACATCGCCTATTACATAGCGGCTTTCGACAATGACGGTAACAGGGCTGTGAACGATAACAACGGCAGCTACTTCGGCTACGATGTGCCAGCTCCACCGGGAATAGCAAACGTCAACACTCTAGTCTACATTGGGGTACTGGGCGCAGTTGGAGCGGCTGTCTCTGTGATGGCCTACATGATCCTCAAGAAGCCCGCAACCGGCTCACCGCAGGCATCGTCCCGTACGAGCCGGGAACAAAGCTCGACAAACTACTAGTTGGGGCATAGGCCCGCCAATGTGCCCAGCAATTTCCACTGATTTTTCTTGACTAACCTGGCTTGGCCTTGGCTCACCCGGAGCGGTCTAGGTCCAGCCGAACATACGTGCGATGAAAGGGGTCAGGTCTGCCTCTATCAGGCCGGCTATGAGGAAGAGGGGCGCCAGCCCGATCACGATGTACACGGCCTGTCTCAGGGTTCTTGAGAGGTAATCGTGGCTTTCAGGTCCGGGTCGGGTCTTCGTCATGATGGCCGCGTAGCCGAGCTTGATGCCCACGGACCCTGCAAGTAGGAAGGCGGGTATCTCGATAATCCCGTGGGGCAGGATAACCGCCAGCAGCATTGTGAGGGTTGGGACGAGGGGGCTTACTACTCCGAGGATGAACCCATTGAAGAGCAGGGTTTCGAAGCTGGGGAAGGCAAACCCTATCCCTGACATGGCTGCTGCAATGGACACGAGCCAGTTGTGGAGGAACAGGTCAACGCCGAGGGCGGGCGGTATCACCTGTGTTAGTAGAGGGTTGAGCTGTCCTGGCTGGTACCGTAGAACATCCGTGTAATACATTGTGATGCCGTTGTTTGAGACATAGTCGCCTAGTAGTATGCCCGTGGTGAAGCCGAGTACTGAGAGGGCGTGGAAGGGCATGTTTCTGACCCCGATGACGTATCGCGCGGCTTCTGAGAGTCCGAGCTTGACCTTGAGCCAGGCTGCTCGGGGCAGTTTTCGGAAGATGTCGTCCCCTATCGGGTTCTCCAGCCTGAACGGCGTTTCTGGGATTGTGGGGCCTGCGTGGTAGTAGATCATGGTCTTGGTCGAGTGTAGGACAGGTGTGAGGAGGAGGCTCAGGACTGCTGTGGCTAAGGAGGTCAGAGGTAGGCCGATGAAGCCTGCGAAGATTACGATGAGGCTGGATAGCACTTGGAAGATTACCCGGACAGTTCCGTAGGTCACTGTTAGTGCCAGGTTCTGGCTTGCGACCCGGAAACTGTGCCGTAGGGCTCTGAACCCCGAAAGATTGTCCACCACCACCGCCGGGTAGGAGTAGACTGTAAAGATGGCCATTACAAGGCTGGCTCCTAGTCCGAAGATGAAAGTGTAGTACGCTCCGAGGAGGGCGACAATACCTTGGGGGGTTCCAATGTTAGGCAGGGAGAGGAGGAGGAGAATTAGCCCGATAACTATAGGTCCCCATGTTACGATGTTGGTGAGTAGTAGGGTCCAGGCCATCTGCTTCACCGTCTCCTGGGTAATCCCGATGTTCAACGTC
>CAYIBO010000151.1:0-2732 GCA_964361545.1 uncultured Candidatus Bathyarchaeia archaeon | reverse complement strand
CCGATAACGACCTCATAATAATCGGTTTCGCGAAGGACGAACGACGAGCGATGGCAGGGGCCCTAGCCGCGGTTCTATCACTTTCACCCAAGACTTGACACAACAAACCCGTCTGGTGGAATAGCGGACGAAGACAAGGACCACGGTTGAGGTCGTATCGATCGGAAACGAGCTTCTGATCGGCCAGACCCTGGACACTAACTCTAACTGGATAGCGAAACAGGTTACGAGGCTCAACTGGCAACTTGAACGAATAACACAGCTGAGAGACTCTTTGGAGACGATAAGACACGGGGTCCAAGAGGCACTTGGGAGAAAGCCTAAGCTGCTCATCACGATAGGCGGCCTTGGCCCGACCCATGACGACATGACCCTCAAAGGAGTAGCCCTAGCCCTGGGCAAGCCGCTGGTTCTGAACCGGAAGGCATTGGACACGATAAAGAAACACTACAGAGGAATGGAAGGGTCCCTGCTGCTCACAACCTATCGAAGAAAGATGGCGACCCTCCCTGAGGGGGCTGAGCCCCTCCCAAACCCTGTTGGAACAGCCCCAGGGGTCTTGGCAAAGTTAGACGGAACTACCATCATCTCCCTGCCTGGGGTCCCAGCCGAGATGAAAGCCATTTTCAAACAATCCGTCGTCCCACTGCTTCAGAGACAGCGTGCGGGTCCACCTAGGGAAGCCTACGTAAGACTGGCGGGCATTATCGAATCGGCGCTGGCTCCAGTTCTCGACCGGGCACAGCGCAAGTTCCCAGGACTGTATTTCAAATCTCATCCGAAAGGCAAGGAGACAGGAGTCCGCTCCCTCATCCAGCTACACGTGTACAGCACGGACACAAAGTCGGAGGGAAGAATCGGAGAGGCGGTCGCTTTCATCATCAAGAACCTTCCGGATCGGAATATCCGTTCAGGTGACCATTGAGAGGCTCCAGGAAAGACTTGTGGAGTAGGCAGGCTTCCCACCGTAGCCTGCCAGTCTCTTGCTCAGAGACGCCAGATGACCAAACCCGACTACCACGACCACTTGCCCAGTAGTCGTGTCAAGAATTCTCTTGATTCTTGTGACCATGTAATCTTCTCGAGAGTCAAGCAAGAGCCTACTCAGGCTGGGATAGCGGCTGCGGAAAAGCTGGAGTTGCTCGCCGATATTCTCCGTGAGGCTGGAGAAGTCAGCTTTTCCAAACGGGAGAAGAATGAGACTCGCAATGGAATCGACCGCCAGCCTAAACCGTTCCTTAAGGGGAAGCCCTCTCAACCCGGCTATAGTATTGTGAACTGGTAGGTCGACGAGTTCTATTCTGGCCCCGACGTGACGGGCCGCGCCGACAGCGTACAACATCTCGGTCCCGGGGGCTGACCCCGTCAGTTGTCCCGCGAACTTTTCCAGCAACACCATTGCAAGGAATGAAATGCCAGGAGTCGTGCTGACACGGGCAAGACCGGGATTTTGCAGAGCGTACAGTCTGGACTGGTCGATTTCCAGTGCAACCGCTTCTGGTCGAAGATGCTGAATAGTGTCCCTGACGGTCGCGGCACTTGCAGGGTCTACGTGAATTGTCCCTATGAGGGTCAGCCGGTCTCCTAGCCTCTCGACACGTCTTGAGGCTTGAGCCATTGTGGAGACCAGTTGAACGTCTATAAGGTGGAGTCCATCAGCCTTTCCTCCCACATCAATCACAACAGGTCTCAAGGGGTTCCAGGGAGTTTGGACATTCTCACCGCGTTGGCTGATGAACGAGACAAGCTACGACTGGAGGAACGGGAACTCATAGACCAGATGCGGGAGACTAGAGCGAAGCTTGCCAAGCTTCGGCCAGAAATTCAGAGCCTGCGCAAAAACCGGGACGACCTTAACGAGACTGTGAAGGCGCTCAAGAAGAACAGAGACGAGCTAAGGGATGCGGCGAAGAAGAACATCGCCAAGCTGAAGGGACTGCGAAAGATCTCAGGCAGAACCATGGAAGGAGTACAAGCCGAACACGAAATGGCCCAGCTGGAATGGCAGGTTCAGACCGCCAGCCTCGATAAGGAACAAGAAAGACGTCTCATGACGAAGATCAAGACGCTAGAGTCGAAGGTCGACTCGTACAGGAAAATCCAGCGCCTGAGCCAGAAGGTGGACGAGAACCGTCAGGAAGCCGACGAATTACATGAGAAGATTCAGGAACTCGCCCAAGCCAGCCAGACACACCACGAGGAAATAACCCGGCTGGGAGACAGGTTCCATGAACTAAAGCGGAAGTTGGACGACCAGAGTAAGAAGCTGGACGAGGTCCGGGGACGCGTCAAGGAGGTTAGTCAGAAGTACTTTTCAATGTTGACAATGTCGAAGGAAGCGGACAGAATCGCCCAGTCGGAGAAAGCAAAGGCACACAAGGAGAGCTTGAAAGAGTCGGCCAAGAAGAAGCTCAGCCAGGGAGAGAAGGTCTCCCTCCACGAACTCGGCGCCCTTCTAGAAGATGAGGGAGAAGAAGAATGAAAAGTCCAATAGCCATAGTTGGCGGCTCAGGAGTCAAGGCCATCGTCAATGGAGAACAGAAGATTATCGGGACCCCTTACGGGCCAACGCCAAAACTGACGTTTGGAGAGGTTAGCAGCAGAAAGGCTGTGTTCCTACCCCGGCACGGCGAAGCACACTCAAACCCGCCTCACAGAGTGAACTACCGCGCAAACGTTTGGGGTCTGAAGAGCCTGGGCGTTGAGCGCATTATAGCGACGAACGCGGTTGG
>CAYIBO010000150.1:0-2744 GCA_964361545.1 uncultured Candidatus Bathyarchaeia archaeon | reverse complement strand
GAAACGGTTACAGGGCATAGAGGAGAAGGCCAAGGAGTACATCGTTCTCAAGGGCCAGCGTCGGGAGGAGATTGAGGAGGCGTTCGAGGTGGCCAAGAAGGCACGGGTCACGGTTGTAGAGTTCAACACGCAACGAAGCCTCGCTGAGAACCTTCAGGCCGAGGAACGGGCCATCGAGAAGATTGAGGAAATGGCTGAGGAGGGAGCCATCAAAGGAGTTCTGGGACGATTAAAAGACCTGGTCAAGTTCAGCGACGAGTACAGTAGGGCCGTGGAGGCGGCCAGTGTCGGATGGATGAGAGCGCTGGTAGTGAAAGACCTGTCTGTTGCCATCAAGTGCGTTGAGAGCCTCAAACGGACGAAGCTGGGACGCGTCAAGATAATTCCGCTGGAGGACCTGGAGCTCAAGGACATCAACTCGGACTACGAGGAAAGCCCGGGAATCGTAGGACCCCTCTCCAGTATGATAAAGTCTGACAGAGCGATAGCCCCAGCGGTTCAGTTCGTTTTCGGGGACACATTGTTGGCGACAACGCAGCGAGCAGCGTTTCTAAGCGCGGCCAGCGGCCAGCGATGCGTCGTTACAACCGGCGACCTGTATGAGCTGGGGGGTGGGTTGGAGAGCGGCTACTACAGAGCTCCTTTCGATGTTTCCACCCTGGTTCCTCGCCCAACGGTCTTGGAAGGTCTGGAGAAGACGGTCAAGGCGCTCGAGTCCATCGTTCAACGCCAGCGGTCAGATGTGGACCGGTTGGAGGTTGAGATTGACAAGCTGCGGGAGGAGCGAGTCTCCACAGGCAAGACCCGAGAGGCTCTGACACGAGAGGTTGAAGTGGCCCGAAAGAGCCTGGAACGAACGCGGGAGGCTCTGTCGACCACGAAGCGCAGGATAGACTCGCTTCGTGCTTCGATGGAACGTGAGAAGCAGCTACTGGACGAGATGGCCGAGAAACAAGCCGAGATGAAACGTCGGTTCTCCGTTTTGGAGGAGGAAAGGGCGAGGCTGAAGGTTGAAGCTCGCCAGAAATCTCTCGCTAGTCTGGAACAGGAACGAGATCAAGTGGTGGCCGAAACCGAAACGTTGCTACGGGAGAAGCTAGAGGTGGAGAGCAATCTCGCCTCTCAACAGTCCACCCTTGACACTTTGCGACCGGGCTCTGACCAGGTGAAGATTCAGCTCCGCTCCTTGGAGTCGGAGATTCACAAGGAGGAAGCACGGGTCAAAGAAGCCGTTGAGAGCGCAGACACTCTCCAGCGGCAGATGAGGGAGCTGAAAACAGACAGAGACCGCACTATAGGTAGTCTTGGTACTGTACGGGCTGAACGGCAGAAGTACGAGAGCCAGTTCGCGGAGATTGAGAAGGTTCTCAGAAGCCTCTTGGAGAAGATGGACCCGCTCAACTCCAGCGTCTCGGACCTGAAAGGGAGCTTGCGGGAGTTGGAGGCTCAGCTGACTATGCTCAGGTCACAACTCCAGAGCATTGGCTTCGAAGCCCCCTTGCAAGTAGCACCGGAACTGAACAGGGAAGCGGAGGAACTCAAACGGGTCCTGCAGGGAGAGCTGGAGGAGATCGGGGCGGTGAACCAGCTCGCAGCTCAACAGTACGAGCAGCAGAAGGATGGCTACAAGCAACTGTCGGTCAGAATATCGGAGCTCGAACAGGAGAAGCTGGCCATTGTGGAGTTCATGAACGAGCTGGATAGGCGGAAGCGGGACACGTTCATGAACGCTTTCAACAAAGTGAACCAGACCTTCCAAGAATTGTTCAGCGAGATGACCACCGGAGGCGGAACCGGAAGAATGGTCCTAGAAAACCCGGAGAACCCGTTCGACGGCGGTCTTGATGTGTTATTGCAGTTTCCTGAGAAACCAGAACTCACCATGGGAAGCGCCAGCGGAGGCGAAAAATCAGTCGCAACAGTCTGCTACCTCCTGGCTCTGCAACAGATCCATCCCATGCCCTTCTACGTGATGGACGAGATCGACGCTCACCTGGACGTGGTCAACACGAAACGCTTGGCTACTCTGGTCAGGTCGAGGAGCAAAGGGTCCCAGTTCATCGTAATCTCCCTCAAAGACACAACCATCTCAAAGGCAGAACGGGTCTACGGCGTGTACAGTGAGAAGGGGGCAAGCCAAGTCGTGTCACTTCCGACCCGCGGAGAGAACAATTGACCGCCCCTGAGCAGTTCTGGCTCAAACCACCCTACGGGGTACTCTTCGACCTACTTCATCTACACAGGGTCAAGCCCTGGGACGTTAACCTGGCCCATCTGCTTGCTGAACTGTTGAGAGAGATGAAAGGAAGAGGCTTCATCGACTTCTCCGTCTCGGGAACAGCACTACTATCGTCAGCTATTCTACTGCGTATGAAATCGGAACTTGTGCTGAAGATGGAAGAGCCGCCCAAGCCGCCTCTTGAGAGGCCAACTGACTATGTTCCACCCCCTCTTGCTTTCCCCCTGAGATACGAGTACACTACAACCTCCCTGGACGAAGTGTTGAGGGGTCTGTTAGAAGTGTTGAAGGCGGAGAGGATGCTTCCATCAGGGGTCCCACTCGCATCCAAGACCCCAGAAGTCTTTGAGCAAGTTGACGATTTCATGGTGAAGATAGAGGAAAACATGAAAGCGTTCTATACGAGGCTGTTGAGAGAAGCGGGAAAAGGGGCAGGATTGTCGTTTCTGCGTCTTGTGGGAAAAGGCGACATGTTGGACGCTGTGAGGATATTCCTCATGCTCCT
>CAYIBO010000149.1:0-2745 GCA_964361545.1 uncultured Candidatus Bathyarchaeia archaeon | reverse complement strand
CTTCTTCGTCATGGGAGGGGCTGCAGTGGCCGGGCTGGTGACTGTACTAGCGATAAGACGACGACACCCAACAATCGACCATGAGACCAAACCCCTCACTGAGGCGGGTCCCACTGGACCCACCTCAACCTTCTTTCTTTACCGGGCATAAATCATTGCCACTGTAACCTCGAACCAATCGTGGACCTTCGAGCCCCATCGCTCTTCTAACCGTATAGCCTCGGGGTCAAATTCCGAACTCCCACATGATCAGGGTTCGGGGCGGTTACAGATTTGATTCTATGGGATGTTGGTCGGGTCCCAGCACGTGCGGTAATCTTCGTTCAGCGAGTCTAGAATTCTCATGTCATCATTTGAGAGAGTGAAGTCGAAGACTCTGCTGTTCTCTATGATGCGTTCCTTTCCGAGAGGATCTCGTCAATCAGATCCCTAACCTTCTGCAGCTCTTCTTTGGGGAGGACGTACTGATGCTTATCGTCTCCGAGTCCGGCAAGCTCTCACATGCCGAGGAGATGGGAGACATAGTGGTCCACTTGGGCCGGGACGGGAAGCCTCTCTTTCTAGAGATACTCAACGCGAGCAAGAACGTACCGCTGATGGTCCAAGCACTCGCCAAGAAAGAAGTCGCAGCCTGACCCGCCCCTCCAGCGCCCTACGAGTAGCTACTGAGATAGTGAAGACAGCCGCCTCGAAGAGAGGAACAGAACTGTAACACCTCAACAAGTTGATACTCAGGGATAAACTGTGACGCCGTGCCTTGCTGCCTCCCTGACAATTGTGATCTTCTCCTTTCGTTCCTGGTATTCTTCAGGTGTGAGACAGATAGGTTCGGGACGGGTTTTTCCGTCCCAGAGGCGGAGTATACTTTCCGCCCTCTTGGTGAAATGGATGCCTTTGAAATCCGGCGAGACTAGGAGCAGGTCCACGTCGCTGTCCTGGAGCCAGTCGCCGCGGGACCTGGAGCCGAATAGGATGACACGGTCCAGTCTGATGTTCTTTTTCAGTCGCTTGATGAGCCTTTCGATTTCAGGGATTTTCTGACCCATTCCAGAATGCGCCTCGCGGATCTCAGATGTACTAGGGCGATGTTTCTGTTATACATTTGCTCCGGAACTCCGCCCGCAGCATCTGGATACCGAGTGACCAGGTACTCAGGGTTCAACTCTAGCGAGGCCTCGACAACGTCCGATGGTGCTCTCAATAGCCTTGAGAGCTGTACCATATTGTGTTTTCTTGCGGGAAACATCCGTCTCCGATCGATGTAACATGCTTTGAGGGCCTTCTCGCCGGCCTGCTGGCTGAAGAAAACACTGGCATAGTACCGTCCATTTTTCAGGTTCACGAACGCAGTCTTGAGGTCCTCTCTAGCCTGTTTCAACCAGTCTTCTGCTTCCTTTCGCATGGGGAGCCCAGAGAGATATGTTGTAATTACGTTTACCATACGCCAGTTGCAGACAAGGTAGTAGGTTCAAATCCCACCAGTCCCGCTACCTCCACAAGGCATTGAGTAGCCACCTGGCTCGCAGGTCAAAAAGGGGTTCGTTTGGGTGGACGGTACAAATCCTATACCGGTCTGGTGAATCCGGGCGGGCCCACCATGTTACCATCGAATGTCTAGCGGCCCAACTGTCGACAATTGAATTGGAATCTCGGGGGAAATGGAGAAACTAGTCTCGCTTTTCAGAGCCTATGTATATCAGGAACTCTCTATTGGAATCTACAGTCTCTCGTACTATAGCCTCCCAAAACCTGCGTTCTTCCTCGGACATTCCTGATCAACCTTCTAATTATCCCGATGACCTCACTTAAACCTGCCTGTCCGATACTAGCCTTGTCAACTACCTGAACAAGCTCTTTGCTGCTTATATCTATCGAGTATCCGTTGGCTCGCAGGAAAGATTCACCGGCCGTAAGGGCGGTCCGCTTGTTGCCCTCATGAAAGTGCTGTCCGCTGACCAGCCCGAAGATGAGAAGCGAGACTTTCTGTATTATCGATTCATTCCGTTCCTCGGTATTAGCTGTCTCCTGAACCTCGGAAAGCAGCTGCCTGAGCTTTCGCTCATCCTCGCTCGTATACTCATGTATGTCGCCTGTAAGCGAAACGACCTCTTTGTTAATCTGGACTAGGATTTGGAAGTCAAAGAGGCGGATTTGATCTCTTTTTGGAGCGTGGCCTTTCCGCTCATGACTCCGAGACCTCACCTCAACAAGAAACCTCCAAGATCCCTAAGAGAGGCGACAGCATTGAAGAGGTCCCAAGATACTCAATCATTAATCGGTTATGCTCCCGACCAGGAAACGGGATATGCAGCCACAATTGCTTGGGCCAGGCTAGTTCAATGGTAACCTTGTGAATCCGGGCGGGCCCACCACACTAGTATGGGATTTGTACTACCCGGATCAAGAGGGTTAGTCGAGCCCCCAAGAATATACCCGCCCTGTTCCATGATTAGGTGCCCTTGGTTTCCTCCCTGACTGTCCTCGGTCTCATCGCTAGCTTGGTAGGCACAGCGACGCCGGTCGCCTACAGAGCAATTTTCGGGGGACCATGGAAGATTTCGCGTGATAGTATTCTTGAAGAATTCATGGGGTTTCTCCTCGCGCTAATGATTACATTGCCGACCGGTCTTCTCATCGGTCTGGTGGAAATAACGGTCCTGGGTTCTTCTATAGACGAAACCACAGGGTTGCTGTTGTTTCTTGGCCCCACATTCGCCTCAGGGCTGTTTGGAGGATGGGCTTGGG
>CAYIBO010000148.1:0-2750 GCA_964361545.1 uncultured Candidatus Bathyarchaeia archaeon | reverse complement strand
GACGCTGGCGCTGGTCTATTTTGGATACCGAATTCTGCTTTCTGTAAAGTTCTTTGCTGACAAACTTACGGATCGTGTTGTAACCAGAGTCCAGATTACACAGGGCATGTACACCCGGGTGATAACTGACCTTTTCTATCTGATTGTCCTAGGACTTGCCTGGTCTGTTGCCTCTTCTATCCTTCCTTGGCTTCCCCCGGTCATCTCGTTTCTCAGCCTTGCCGTCAATCTTGTCTTCCTATCCCTAGCGCTTCTGCTGGCTTACGATACGTTCCGGACTTTGCGCCGGGGTCTTGGAGTCAGATGGGAATCTATGATTGAACGTGTAGCAGACTGGGTGACCATGCGACTTCAATCGTCGGAGGACGAGATTGTCGAACACACTGACAGGAAGGAACACCTGCCATTAGAAGAGGATACTCCCCCGAAGTCTCAATAAGAGGTTCCAGACGAAGTAGACAATCTAGCCAGCTTCCGAGATATGTTATCCCGCCCTGCAGGCGGGTTGACCTGTTTCCTCATCATGCTGCCCGGACGCTAAGAGGGTAGCTATCTCTTGGCTCGGAGGCTCCACCGGGTCGGAACTGTCACCCCGGCCTTAAGCAATTCATTTACGCCTACGGTGCCAATAGGTTTTCCTCCGTCCACAACAGGCAACTTTGTTAGGCCCTTTGCCCTCATGATCTCAATCGCTTCGGCAAGGGTAGCGTCCGATGATACTGAAACTACCGGGCTTGTCATGACATCTTTCGCCTGTATTGAGCTGAGCTTCAGCTCCTTTATGAGAGCCTTGTCGATCAAATCACTCTTGCTGATTATTCCAACAGGTTTTTCCGCCTCCATGACGACAATTGGTGGCTGTTTCTGGCTTCCGATCAGCTCTAGTATTTTCTTGGCGTTCTCTGTAATCAGGACAACTTGTGGAGGTGATGTCATAACATCCCGGACGAGGGGAAGTTGCTTGAAGGTAGGCAGAGCTACGATCAGAGCTGCCTCTTGGTCTTTGAACTTCTCGAGGGACCGCTGACTGATGAGCACCGTGACAGTTTTCTGAGACCCGTCTACTCCAATCACTTCTGTCGAATCGATGGCCTCGCCATTCTTTAGAAATATGGTAACCAAATCCCCTAGACCAAGTCCAGCCGGGGCCCTTTCAAACTTCAGGGGGAGTGCCACGCTTCCCTCTCTTACTGAAGGACTGATGCCCTGTTCCCTTCCGGCAAGCGCAAGGTACGTGATCTTCCCATGCACGTCAAGCTCCAACTCTACATCGCCGACTCCCCAGTCCGTGATGATTCTCCTTTTCGCTCTAATCACGAGTTCTTCTATCGGCAAGTCGGCCGGAAGGAGTAGCTCCATTCCTGCCAGTTCGCGCTTCAACTGTTCGGGGACCTTAGGCCTCCCAAGAATGTCCCTCATCGACTGAGAATCTGGAAGTTTGATGGTTCGATAGTCTCCATGCTGCCTACCAATCATGCCCATAAGCCGGCCGTCTTTTGGAAACTTCGCAAGGAGCCTGTCACTCAGATTTACGATCCATACGATCACAAGACCTCCCACTGAAACCTGGGTCAGCTGGGTTAACGTGAGTGATCTAGGATCAGCGAGTGCTGTCAGACCGCCAGCAAAGCCCATCAGTCCCACTCCCAACACTACTGCCATGAGGACTGGGAATTTCTCGTTAGCAATAGACCGGTAGACTATGGAAAGTAGAAGAACTGGAATGGAATATCCCGCGCCAAGGACTAGCCCTAGAAAAATTCCTAATCCAATCTCTTCGAGTACCATTCACTACGCACAGTAGCTTGTATCCTCTCTTCTTCCCGGTATTAAGTTGCCGTTCCGTAAACGGCGGCATCCCGGGCGTAGCTATCGGAGCTTCTGCGTGGTGTGGAGGCAGGCTTCGCCAGGTGTCTTCTACATACAACTACTAGTCTTCACACTGCTATAGTGCCATAACAATCGAAGATGTCGCTACCAAGCGAGCCAAGGCTCGGAAGATGAAGCAGGAATAGGGACGAAACCGGGATTGATGAGAAGGCTCTTCGGAAGGCCGCCGACAGGGTCTTAGCCCTGTCCGGAACCTCGGAAACGAGAAGAGCCTAGAAATGAGGTTTCTTTAGATGGTTCTTTAGATTAAAGAAAGAGGAACTTAGCGGAACACTCTGGCCGTTTGATCAGCACGCGGATTCGTGATATGGAGGTCTGGTTACGAGCTTGTCCCGTAGTAGGCAGCGAGTGCGCGGCGTTCAAGATGTCTATGATACCACTATAGTCGAAGCCAGCAGAGGGTCTCCACTGGACGTTTCCGGACCTACTTGCATACGAGTAGGCCAATGCTGCTGCATCCAAAGTGTCCACACTGAAGTCCCATCGACATCTCCCACGCATTTTCCTAGTGGGAGAATGCTACCGGTCTCGGAAACGAGGAACCACAAAAAAAGGTGAAGGGTAGGTTCAGTCGCCTAATCGTGCGAAGCCTATGGCCGTTTCAGTATGACCTCAGCGCCATCAGGTGCTCCGATGGTCCTGAGGTCTTCCGGGTTGCACTCCAGCCTATCGGGCTGGGTAGGGGGAGTCCTCACTCGTACCTGGGCTCGCCTGCCCTGGTACTCAACCGCCATTGGCTGCCCCTCAACTATTCCCAGCTTGGAGAGCGTTTCCTGGGGGATCCGAGCCTCTCCTTTGCCGACTTCAGGCCTCTGTGAGACGCGAAGCCTCGCTTCAGAAGCTGCGACTGGCGTTGGTTG
>CAYIBO010000147.1:0-2756 GCA_964361545.1 uncultured Candidatus Bathyarchaeia archaeon | reverse complement strand
ATTGATGCCAGGAAGAAGCGTGGGGCAAAGCTAACGGCTGAGCAGGACAAGGAGTGGATGACGGCTTGGAGGGCAGCAGGGCTTATCCAGACGTATGGGAGGAAGGCGGGTGTTGTCTTGGCGGCTAGGGGTGTGGGACCCGCGACGGCGACGCGTATTCTACGAAGCCACATAACGAAGGAAGATGACTTATACTTGAGTGTCTTGAAGGCTGAGCGAGAGTTCGAGCGCACCCGCATGTTCTGGGACTAGTCGGTATGAGCGATTCTTTCGAGACTATTCTGAACCATATCCTTTCGCAGAACCCGAGTCTGCCGAAAGAGGAACTGTTGTCGCTGGTGGAGCGGAAGAAACAGGAATCGCACGGCTTGCTATCTGATGAGGGAGCGATACGGCTGGTGGCGCAACAGATGTCCCTCTCAACGTTTCCCTCGCTGGAGGTGAAGGACCAGCGCATATCCAGCGTTCAAGCGGGCCTGATGGACGCATCGATTACTGGCGAGGTTGTTTCGGCTAGTGAGCAGCGGGAGTTCCCGCGTTCAGAGGGGGCCACGGGTAAGGTGTTGAGGATGAGGCTTGTTGATTCCTCGGGAGAGATTACCTGCGTGTTGTGGGATTCTATTGCTGAGTTTGTAGCTGGAATGGAGCTGGGACCCGCGTCCAGGGTGAGGTTCGAGCATGGCTATACGAAGTATGGTCGTGCGGGTGAGGTGGAGTTCCACCTTGGTTCGAGGAGCAGTGTGCAGGTTCTGTACCAGGCGAAGCGGCTTGAGGTTGCTGCCGGTCTTGTGAAGGTTGCAGACCTGGCGCAAGTCCCTGATTCGAATGTTGGGTTGGTGGTGAGGGTTCTGAGGATGGTGGAAAGTAGGAGTGAGAAGGGTCCTGCGCAAGCGTTGTGCGAGGATGAGACGGGGATGGTTATTTTGAAGTTCTGGGATGAGGCTGGGGAGGCGGCCTTGTCTCTGCGCGAGGGTAGTGTTGTTACGATTGGGAATGGGCGTGTTGCGGAGCGGAATGGTTTGTTGTCTGTGAATGTGGGGTTGAACTCGACGATTGGGCCGGGCTCGGCGGTTGGATCTCCCAAGCCGTCCCCTATTGGCTCGCTCAAGGCTGAGCCTCTGCTGAGAGTTATGTCGGGTAAGGTGGTGGAGCGAGGGGAGGTCCGGGAGATTGAAACTCGGGAGGGGCGGAGGGCGAAGGTGTCAAACGTCAAAATCGAAGATGGCACAGGTCGGATACGGGTTTCCCTCTGGGACAAGCACGCTGAAACGGTTGACACTCTGAGACTCGGGGACATAGTCAAACTGGTCGGTGTTAGGGTGCGAAAGGGTTTTGCGGGGGACCTGGAAGCGTCTACTGTCTTTCTCTCACAGATTGAAAAGAACTAGCGCGGCTATTGTCTATGATGGCCCTTAGAGTTGGGAAGGACCTTTTCGACTACATCAACGAGGTGAAGGTTCAGAAGTCGCGCCAGGCGATGAAGAGGCGGTTGCAGGAGTATGTTCCGAACCGGGGATCTGTGGACAGGCTGGAACGGGTTGATGAGAAGTTCTACTTGATCATCTTCTCGGCGGACTGGTGTGCTGATTGTGTGGCCTATGTTCCGGGCCTGGCGAAGACTCTGGTGGTGGCGAAGAACAATATGCTGATGGCGAGGGCGGTGAACTATGACGATTATCGAGATATGGCTGAGGAGTATGGTGTCAGGGCTATTCCGACGATTATTGTATTTGATAAGGGCTGGAGGGAGATTGGAAGGTTTGTGGAGACGCCGCGGAAGTTTGGGACTGTGGAAGAGGAACTCTGTGCGATACTCGACTCTAAAGCCACGATGAAAGCCTAGGCTTGCGCTTGTGTACGGAATAGCCTGACTCGGGAGTCTTGTGTCTCAAAGTTCTGTTGACTTACCCCTTTTTCGAGTGGCGGTTCATGGCCGGAGGGTGTTTTGGGCGAGTCTGGCGGGTCGGGGGTTGGAATGGGCTGTGGTGCTGTTTGGGAAGCTCTGCGTTTTGAGAGGCTTTGTTCGAAAAAGCTCTGCAGTTGAAAAACGCGGGCTTGAATTCCCCAAAACAGGCTGAAAATGGGCACGTCTTCCCCGTCCGGCACTGGTCTCAGCCGAGAAAGGAGAAGCCTGGTGTGGATATTCTAGAAGTCGTGGGGGACTGCAGGCGTTGCAGGGATAGTGTTTTCTCCCGGTCAAGCCGACGGACACACGGGGTAGAGCAGCCACGGGCATGACAATGGCGGAGAAGATTCTCGCCAGCCATTCGGAACGGAAGCGGGTCAGCCCGGGCGAGTTTGTAGAAGCAACGATAGACGTGGCCATGGTCCATGAAGCCCTGGGGGTTACTAGTGGCGTTGCGGACATTTTCCGGGAAATGGGTGCTGGGAAGGTCTGGGACCCTGACAGGGTTATTGCGCTGTTGGATCATTGGGTCCCGGCTCCTTCGCCCCAAGTGGCAGATACCCACAGGCAGTGCCGAGAGTTCGCCAAGGAGTACCGTATCACCAACTGGCTCGATATGACTGCGGGAATCTCCCACCAAGTTTTGCCTGAGAGGGGGATGGTTAGGCCTGGAGAATTGATCGTGGGAACAGATAGTCACACTACTACGTACGGGGCGTTTGGAGCTTTGGGAACCGGTGTGGGGGTTACTGACATGGCGATCGTGTTCGCTACTGGTAGGCTGTGGTTTAGGGTTCCGGAGACGATAAAGTGCGTCTTAGAGGGTAAGCTTCAGCCGTACATTATGGGG
>CAYIBO010000146.1:0-2759 GCA_964361545.1 uncultured Candidatus Bathyarchaeia archaeon | reverse complement strand
GAAGCGGGCGATTCCGGCTCCGTGAGAGGATTTGTCGTTACCGGGTCTTGGTCGTCCGTCATCCGTTGTTCAGGATTTACTACTAGTAGGCGTACGGTTCCGTTAAGTATTGTGTCGCCAATTGAATACGCGTATATCTCAACATATCCGAAGCAATCCTTCACAGCCTCTTCCTCAGTGGATCTTGGAAACTTCGGGCCTGCTCATCGTCTGAGTAGGCTCGGAACCTGTTCCAGAGATGAAAGACGTCTGATTTCAGCTAGGTGTCTGTATCTTTCAGCTCTGTCGACGAGGGCAGGGGTCATTCCGGCCTTGAGGGCTCCTTGATAGTCCCGCTCGAAATCGTCTCCGACGAAGGCTATCTCTTCAACCCTTAACTGAACTAGGTTTGCTGCCCTGTCGAATATCTGCTTGGCGGGCTTGGCGTATCCCACGGACCCTGACGCGACCAGAACCGGGAAGAACTCTGAGAGCCCTATCAGCCCTAACTCCTTCCTCAGACGCTGCTCAGACTCAATGTTGGACACTACTCCC
The DNA here is from genome assembly GCA_964361545.1 of uncultured Candidatus Bathyarchaeia archaeon. Lineage (GTDB taxonomy): Archaea > Thermoproteota > Bathyarchaeia > 40CM-2-53-6 > 40CM-2-53-6 > BA-19. The sequence continues at coordinate 2,225 of CAYIBO010000146.1, read as the reverse complement.
ATTTTCAACCCACGCTCGCTCACCCTCTCCAAGCATGGAAGTGTGTCGGGGTAGGCCTGCCTCACGAGCGACTGTGGAAGCTGTTCCTCCATACGTCACCAATTCTTCGTAATGAAATGAGCCAAGTCTTGGTTGTAAGCGTTGATCCCGAGGCTTTCCAGGACCATGAGGTCTAGCTGTGCAAGAATCTCGTCGGTTACCGGTTGACTTCCAAGTCCTGGAAAGCTGTGGTACCATTCAGGCTCCACCGCTTCATAGGCCCGCACCACAGCTTCCCAGCTCACCGCTATCCCCCTTTCTTCAAGCAGTGAGCGAAAGATTTCTTCACGGTTGTAGGACAGTAGTGTTCCTCCGAAGTCGAAGAGGACTCCTCTGATTCTCAGGAGACGTTCCTCATGGGTGGAATACTATCGGTGCCATCGTAGGGAGAAGCTCACAATGTCCCGTAGGAGATGGCGCATGGCTTTGCCCTTCTCTGTCAGCACGTAGTGGACTCTTTCAGGGCTAGAGGTCCCCGTCTTCCTTTCGACCAGGCCGAGCTTCTCAAACTCCCGCAGCCTCGCTGCAAGGGTCCTGGCGTTGATCCCCTTGATGCCTGCTAGTAGCGTGTTGAACCTGTCCCGTCCTGAGATTATCTCTAGCAGAATAGGTCCTGCCCATCTCCTGCCCAGCGCCTTCACAGAATCATCGATGGGATACTGCATGAACTCCAGATGGTCACACATAGAATTCCCTTCTCAACTAACAATGGTTTCCCTTACTGGTTCATATATCCCGATCTCTCTCCTCTCACGCTTGCCATGTCAGAACAGTTGCAGAAGCTGCGTTTCCTGCTGGGAGAGTGGAAGGGTAGGGCTGAGGATCAGTTCGGGGAGAAAGGGGTTATCGAGAGCACGTTCAGCTTCACCCAGGCCCCCAGCGATCGTTTCATAATGGGACAGGGCGAGTCCCGGAAGGAGGGTCAGCTGGTCAACAGGGCGGTTAGTTTTCTCATGTGGGACCAGAACATTGCAAAGTATGTTCGCAAGTCCGTCTTCTCCTACGGCTGGATAAACAACGAGGTGGGAGAATGGAAGGACGACAGGCTGGTTTTCAATATTGTGTCTATTGATGGCGAACCTGAATTCTTCAGAGGTGTCAGCTGGCGCAGCTTCATTCAGAAGTATTCAGAGGATGAAATCGGGTCCGGGCTGGAAGTGGCGAAGAAGGGTGAACAGTTTCGGTTGTATGGTGAGACTAGGGCAAGGCGTGTATGATTCGCGTTAGCGTTCGGGAAATGGGGTCTCGCGGGCTTCTTGTAGGGTCTGGTTTTCTCTGCAGTATCTTTATGGGATAGTACAACGCAAGGCTGAAACCATGACCTTACGCTGGGGTCCTTCCTTCATCAGTCTCACCGCATCGACTATTGTCCTAGCGGTTCTCGTACTAACAGTGCCTGCTCAGGCAATCACCTACGGAACAATCGACACCCAGCACACCAACGTTGGCTCCATACTTGCCGATTTTCCAGGTTTTGGCTGGATACAATGGTGCTCCGGAACACTCGTTAGCGAACGGGTCTTCCTCACGGCCGGCCACTGCACAGATGCGCTGCTAGCTTTCAACATACCAGCGGACAAGGTGCGGGTCAGCTTCTCGCTCAACATCTTCGAAAAGAACGCAAAATGGCTGGAGGTCGACTCTTACATGAACCATCCGAACTACAACTGGGGGCCGACCTCAGACCCAAACGACCTGGGAATAGTAGTTCTCAGGAAACCAGTCCGTAACCTAACGCCGGCGACTCTTCCGCCGAGTGGTTACTTGGACTCGCTAGAGGCTGCCGGGCTCCTAAAGGGAGCAAAGTTTGCTGTTGTTGGGTACGGGTCTGACCAGAACGGAGAAACAGACGGGTTCCGAAAAACCGCCTTCTCCGAATTCCTCTCGCTGCACAACGCATGGCTCTACATGCTACAGAACGTTCACACTGGCGATTCTGGAACCTGCCACGGAGACTCCGGAGGCCCGACATTCCACAGCGACGGGACAGTTGAGTATCTTGTCGCTGTCACCTCCTGGGGCGATGCTCCATGCGTGGCAACAGGGATCAACTACAGAGTCGATACTTCAAGCTCCCTAGCTTTCATCAACCAGGCAGTCGCCAAAAACAACTAGTGGAGCCCAACGTCTTCCCGGCTTGAAGTGCCCAAAGAAGACTGAGTCCTTTGGCTTGTAAGGCTCGGTGC
>CAYIBO010000145.1:0-2772 GCA_964361545.1 uncultured Candidatus Bathyarchaeia archaeon | reverse complement strand
ATTGATGAACGCCCTATTCTTATCCGACAAAACACGTCAACACTCCATCTTGCACGCGCAAGTCGTCCCCGGCCCGCCACATTCCCACTCACCATTCGCTTATAGCCACGCTTCGTGGGTAGCGTGGTTTCGAGAGTGTTCCATTACAACAAGCGAGAGAATGGAGGGGTTTGAACTTGTAGTGACGACCACGCCCGAGGGTTTGAACCCAAAAGTACTAGAGGACTCTCACGGCGATCTTGCAGATCGCGCAGTATTGGTACAAGGCGTATATCTGCGGCGTCCCCTTCGAGTTCTCAATATCATGAACCATTATCGCCGTCATCTGCTGCATACAGGGGGAGTGGTGGGAGTCTTCCATCAGCGTAACCTCCACCTTCGCCTCTTTCGGCCTAGACTTCTCCAGTTGCGCCACCAAGTCCTCTACTTTCTTGAGGGAGAACTCCTCGAAGGGCGTATGAGGAACACCTTTCAGAATTTCCTGTTCCCTTCTAGCAGAGGGCTTCATGGCGATTGTACCAGAAGATTGCTTCTTGTAGGACGGTTCTCGCTGATCACGCGTTTGCCTGTTCTGCCGGTTTAAGGCTTGAGTAACCTCCAAGCTGTTGAAACGGGCCAGAGAGGCTTAACATCTAGAGGGCTGTTGTGCTTAGGCTTGTCCTAGAGGCAGGCTTAGGCTAGCAAGAGCTCTCGTTACAAACGTGAAAATATTCTCTGTCTAGGCATAGGAGACCGAATCTAGACTTCACTCCCAATGAGAGAATGTCCAGTTCCCTAGTAGCAACCGCACCCTTATCTTCCCCCGCGGCAAAGCCCTCGAACCGCAAGACCGGTTGGATTTCATGAACGAGAAGAAGGTCACATACGTCACGCTTCTAGCCGACCAGAGCATCCACCCCAAGTATGAGGCGGCTCTCAAACAGGTCGAGAAGGACTTTCGCAAACACCACCCAATGTACATCGACGGCCGCAAAGTACTGGCCGGAGAGGGAGAGTTCGAAGACAGAAGCCCCATAGACCCGAAGATCATACTCGGCTACTTCCAGAAAGGAACAGCACTATACGCCCGCAAGGCCATAGCCGCCGCCAACGAGGCCTTTGAGGACTGGAGCGAACGCCCATGGGCCGATAGGGCTAGGGTAATTCGCAAGGCCGCGGAGCTGATGGAGGAGAAACGGTACTACCTAGCAGCCCTCATCACCTACGAAGTGGGAAAGAACAGGTACGAAGCCATCGCGGAGGCCAGTGAAGCCATCGACATGCTCCTCTACTACGCAGACCTCATGGACCAGAACAACGGGTACGTAAAGCCGATGCAGCCAGGCGCCCCCGGCGAACGGACCAAAAGTGTTCTCCGACCCTACGGAGTTTGGGCGGTCATTTCACCGTTCAACTTCCCACTTGCCCTAGCAGGCGGAATGGCAACAGGAGCACTCATCACAGGCAACACCGTAGTGTTCAAACCCACCAGTGAGGCCCCATTCTCAGGCCTAATGCTCTACGAAATACTGACAACCGCGGGAGTCCCACCTGCCGCGTTCAACTACGTCACCGGGCCAGGCGGGGAGTTCGGCGAGGAGTTCGCCAGAAACACCGACGTTGCAGGAATAGCCTTCACTGGGTCCAAAGACGTCGGCATGAAACTCTACCGAGGCTTTGTGAACAACCAACCGTATCCGAAACCTTTCATCGCCGAGATGGGAAGCAAGAACCCGGCAGTCATAACCTCCAAGGCGGACCTGGAAAAGGCCGCTGAGGGAGTTGTCAGAGGGGCGTTCGGCTACGGAGGCCAGAAATGCAGCGCCACATCAAGGGTCTACGTGGATCGAGGCATCAAGAACGATTTCCTCAAACTTCTGAAGACAAAGGTTGAACAGCTCAAAGTCGGGGACCCGCGGGACAAGGACGTCTTCATCGGGCCAGTCGTAAACGAAAGAGCCCTGAAAAGCTACCAGCGCTACCTAGAGCTAGCAAGAAAAGACGGCGGCAAGGTCCTGGCAGGCGGCGGAGTCCTCCAAGAGAAACCGCTTCCAAAAGGCTACTACGTAAAACCCGTAGTCGTCACAGGGCTACCATCAAACCACAAACTGTTCAAGGAAGAACTCTTCGTCCCGTTCGTCGTAGTTGACGAGTTCAAGGAACTTGACGAGGCGTTAGAGAAGGCTAACAAGACAGAGTTCGGGCTGACTGCTGGAATCTTCAGCCAGGACCCTAAGGAGATGGAGTACTTCTTCAACAACATAGAATTCGGCGTCACATACGCAAACAGGAAAGGAGGAGCCACAACAGGCGCCTGGCCCGGAGCTCAGTCATTTGGCGGATGGAAAGGAAGCGGAGTCACAGGCAAAGGAGTAGGCGGACCCTACTACCTACTAGAGTTCATGCACGAGCAGGCGCAGACAATAGTCGAAGACGCATAAGAGCGACTAGGGTATTTCTTAGGCTTCAATAGCCCGCCTGGGATACGTGGCCCGCCACGGGCTCCATACCTCCGGTTTTCCCTGCCTGGCGCATATTCCAGACTGCACGCATGAAGAGTCCAACAGTTAGGGGGAGGACTGGAAAGACGATCAGAGCAACCCAGGTCACTTGGAAGAGCCCTAGGACGAGGGCTTCGAGAATAACCAGAGTTGCAACTCCCAGAGCTACTGGCACTGTTCTGACCGCTCTGCTGGGTTCCCCTATTTTCACGTATACAGTAGCCCTCTTTAGTACAGCCGGCAAGAGAAAGGCAATCACACACAAGCCACAGATAGGGCTCCATCTCCAGAA
>CAYIBO010000144.1:0-2774 GCA_964361545.1 uncultured Candidatus Bathyarchaeia archaeon | reverse complement strand
TAAACTCGTTCAACAAAGGACTCGCAACCGGCAAAGCCTTCCTTATCTGGATTGACAACAGTAAAGGAGAGGTGAGCTGGCAGCTGAGAAAATTCGACGCCAACACCCTCTGACCAGTCGCGGCTATTCTTTTCGGAAAATCAGACAGTACTGATGGCAGCGGTTGCCAACCCAAGCATTGTAAACGCCCAACGGCAACAAACGCTTGTCATCGTGAAGCCAGATTTTCTCATCCTTCGGAACCCACCTGTCCCCCAGCGAGGTCAGCGTGTCAAAGGCTAACGGGTACAGTCGCCCGTTGAAGAACACGTTGTTCGTCACCACCACAAGATACCCTCCACGTCTTACAACCTGGTGAACTTGGTCGAAGATCTGCTTCTGTGACTGTAGGAAGTCTTGGTACTCGCTGATATTCCCGATGTCTCGGGTGTCATCGCTGTATACCGTGTCCCATCCCTTCTCCAGCCTCCCGCGCTGACGTAGACTAGCCCGTGCCAACTGGTTCCAGTAAGGCGGCGAGGTGACGCAGAAGTCCATCTCCGGAAAACCGTCCAACAACTCGGCCAATTGTCGAGAATCACCCTGCAATACCATCTGTCGAGTCCCGCTTGGCCCTTGAGCATCATCTAGCCGGGCCTTGGCAATCCCCACGTACTTCGGGTTAATCTCAACACCGACGGCATTGCGTCCTGCAGTCCTTGCCGCAAGAAGAGTACTGCCTGTTCCTAGAAACGGGTCTAGGAGCCACATTCCACGTTTGGTGAAGAACTCGATGAACTCGCGAACCAGTGTCTCGGGAAAACCGGCCGGGTGTACAATCTTCCTCCTGTCCCGGCGGGGCGGATTATGAATGAACCATGATTTGGTGAACTTGATCCATTCTTTTCCCGTCAAATGGTTGAGCTTGTTAGTTATCCGTCTCTTTTCTAGAATACTGGTCGCAGAAGACAACAGCTTTATCGCGTTCCAATTGTGATTAGGTTTATTAACGGGTTTCCGCCGCCGGTTCAATCTGCCTGGTAGACCGGACCCTAGCCCGTCTCCCGTCTGAGGTAGTATCAAGTACTTGGTAAAGAAGCAGGATAAAGAGAAGGAACCCTCTTACGACGTTTTCCAACACGAACTCGTTCCCAAACACATCCTGTTAAAGTCGGAAGAAGCGAAGCAGGTCCTAGAACGATACCATATCAAACCCTTCCAGCTGCCCTATATCAAGGCCAGCGACCCAGCGGCCCGGGCGGTAGGCGCGAAATCTGGTGACATCATACGGGTCATCCGTAGGAGTTCCACGGCGGGCGAATCCGACTTCTACAGGTACGTAGTAGAAGAGTTCTGAAAAACAAATTATTGGATTTGATAGAATGGCAATAACAACCCAGCAGTTGTGGAACCTGTCCAAGGAGTTCATACGGGACAGCGGCCTAGTCCACCAACACATAGACTCCTACAACGACTTCGTCGAACGCGGCCTACAAGCCATAGTAGATGAGGTCGGAGAAATATCCATCGATATTGGAGACTATCCTCTCCGGATCAGACTCGGAAAAATAGAAATCGGCACGCCTCGAGTCATCGAGGTGGATGGAACAGAACGGTCAATCTATCCCGCAGAGGCACGTATCCGCAACCTAACCTACGCCGCACCACTCCACATGGAGATGATACCCGTCATCGGCGAGCGCGAAGGCCAGCCGGAAATGGTGTACGTGGGCGACCTGCCGGTGATGCTGAAATCTCGCCTCTGCCTCCTCTCCAAGCTAGGAGCCGACGAGCTAGTGGGCGTTGGGGAAGACCCCCTTGACCCCGGAGGCTACTTCATAGTAAACGGCTCCGAACGAGTAATCGTTGCCCTAGAAGACCTAGCTGCAAACCGCATACTAGTCGACATTGAACACACCGGAGTCAACCCAACCTACAAGGCCAAGATCTTCTCCACAACAGTAGGATTCCGGGCGCGAATAGAGTGCACCCTGAAAAGTGACGGGGCGGTCTATGTCACGATGCCCGGCATTCCCAGCGACCTACCCTTCATGATACTCATGAGGGCCCTTGGCCACGAATCAGACGCCAAGATCGCGGAACTTGTCACCCCGGACCCCTCTGTACAAGACGAGCTGGAAGGATCCTTCGAAAAATCTCTTGAAGCAACAAGCACACGAGACGCATTGCTCTACCTTGGAAACCGTCTCGCACCAGGACAGATGGACGAGTACAGGCTCAGGAAAGCAGAATCCGTTCTAGACCGCAACTTCCTACCTCACCTGGGCCGATTATCTGCTGACAGAAAGGAGAAGGCGCTATTCCTTGCTGAGATTGCCACGCGAATTATTGAGGTGAAGCTGGGCAGGAGGAACCCTGACGACAAGGACCATTACGCGAACAAGAGGTTGAAGCTAGCAGGTGCCCTGCTAGCTGAGCTGTTCAGAATCAGCTTCCGAAACCTGACCCGGGACCTGAAGTACCAGCTTGAACGAATAACCATCAGACGCCACATCGAATTCTCCATTGCCAACGCCATACGACCCGGCATCATCACCGAACGGGTCCAGCACGCCATCGCCACCGGAAACTGGGTCAGAGGCCGTATCGGAGTAACACAACTACTCGACCGTACCAACTTCATAAGCACCCTTAGCCATCTGCGCAGACTCCAGTCGCCCCTGAGCCGAAGCCAGCCGAACCTGGAAGCTCGAGATCTACACCCCACACAATACGGAAGACTCTGCCCCGACGACACCCCAGAAGGGTCAAACTGCGGCCTCGTCAAGAACCTC
>CAYIBO010000143.1:0-2774 GCA_964361545.1 uncultured Candidatus Bathyarchaeia archaeon | reverse complement strand
TTTGGGGTCTGAAGAGCCTGGGCGTTGAGCGCATTATAGCGACGAACGCGGTTGGAGCGATAGACCCTGAGCTTTCCCCCGGTGAGATCCTCGTTCCCTCTGACCTGATAGATTTTACAAAGTCGCGTCACGCGACCTTCTACGAAGGACCCCCGGTGACACATGTGGACGTCTCGGAACCCTACTGTTCCACCATCAGGAAAATTCTCCTCTCCGCAAGCTCACCATACGTGAAGAAACCTCATGACGGTATTGTGATGGCGTGTACTGAGGGTCCTAGGTATGAGACGCCCGCGGAAATCCGAATGATGGGAACCGTCGGCTGCAGCATCGTCGGCATGACAGGTGCCCCTGAAGCGTTTCTGGCCAGAGAGCTGGAAATGTGCTATGCTTCTGTCTGCTTTGTCTCCAACATGGCGGCTGGCCTACAACGGGTCCTGTCCGCGCAGGATGTTGAGGAGAAAGGGCGAGAGACCAGCCACGTTCTGAATAAGATTCTCATAGAAGCAATAATGAAGGTGCCCGAGACCCGGAGGGGCTGTCCCTGCGGAAGCGCACTTGCTCCCGCTCAACTAGCCAAGAGTGAGAAAGAAGCCAAGGAGAGTCTAACGGTTGCTGGATAGACTGCTGCGCACAGTGGGAGTCTACACCGCCTACGAGAAGTGGCTAACTCAACAGGTCAAGGGACGACACATGCCCGAGCATGTGGGCATCATTCTCGACGGGAACAGGCGGTGGGCATGGCAGAGAGCTCTTACCCCATACGACGGGCACTACATCGGGGCCAAGGTGGGCGAGGAAGTCCTGAACTGGTGTCTCGAATTTGGCATCAGGACTCTCACACTTTACACTTTCTCCACCGAGAACTTTGCCAGACCAGGCGAGGAAGTCAACGCTGTTCTGAAGATTGTCGAAGAAGAAGCCCGAAAGCTGGGAAAGGATAAACGCCTACATACCCACGGGGTAAGAGTCAAGGCGCTGGGCAGAATCGACCTTCTGCCTGAGAGCCTTCGAGAGGTTCTGGTCCAGCTTGAGAACGAGACCCGTCACTACGATGGACACTTCCTGAACGTTGCCATCGCCTACACAGGAAGGGCGGAGATCGTGGATGCTACGAAAAAGATTGTTGAAGATGTCAACCAGGGACACTTGTCCCTTCAGCAGATTGACGAGGACGTGTTTCGCAAATATCTATACACAGCACACTTACCCAACCCGAACCCGGACCTGGTCATCCGCACGTCAGGGGAGGAGCGTCTGAGCGGATTCCTACTCTGGCAGTCCGCCTATAGCGAGCTAGTCTTTGTGGACGTTTACTGGCCCGAGTTTAGGCGAATAGACTTTCTCAGGGCGATACGGCTCTACCAGATGCGCCATCGACGGTTCGGCCGATGAATCGCCGTCCTGTCCAATGCCTTAGACTCTTAACTGGAAGAATGTTTAGCCTCCAGTAACGATTAGGTTTCCGGAGCCCCAGCCTTGGTACACATCAAGAGAATTGACATACGCGGCTTCAAGACCTTCGCCAAGAAGGTCTCAGTCAGCCTCGACAAAGGCTTCACAGTCATCACCGGACCCAACGGCTCGGGAAAATCCAACATCCTCGACGGGCTGAAATTCGCCCTGGGAGAGCTGAGCCCCAGAGAGCTCAGGGGAAGAAGCCTCTCCGACCTAGTTCACAAGTCACAAGGCGAAGGGGCACGGTCAGCGTACGTGGCCGTCCAGTTTGACAATTCGGACAGGAAGATACCGGTAGACTCTGACCTGGTCACTATTTCTCGAGAGTTCTCGAAGGGAGGGGAGGGAATCTACCGTCTCAACGGCCGCCGTTTGTCCCGGAAACAGGTCCAAGATATCCTTAGCTCGGCGGACATTCAGGTCACCGGGTTCAATCTCATCGCCCAGCACGCCATCACCCGGCTGGCGGAGATCGGGCCGATAGATAGGAGGAAGATACTGGAAGACCTCATCGGAATAGGGGTCTTCGAGACAAAGAAGGCGGAAGCGAAGGAACAGCTGCAAGTTGCTGATGTGAATCTGAAGATCGCGGCTGCGAAGGTCGACGAGGTCCGACAGCGAATCGAGGAGTTGGAGAGGGAGAGGAACGACCTCCTCCGCTACAACCTGTTGAAGAAGGAGGTGAACGAGCAACAAGCTCGTATTCTCTCGGGGCAAATTGCCGGACTCGAAGCGAAACGGTCTTCCATCCTACAGTCTCTAGAAGGAGAACAAGGTAAGCTTGACGAGATTCGAAAAGAACGAGACAACCTAACCCAACGGAGAGGGAAGGTGGAGGATGAGAGGCGGCGTTTTGAAGAGAAAACCGTCACCAAAGGAAACCAGGAACTGTTCGGGATAGAGAGGAAGATTGCCGAAGCCAGCGGTGAGATAGTTAGAGCCAGGACAGAGGCCGAAACCAGCAAGACCCTCCTGACAACCCGAATCAAACAGCGGGACTCCCTCCTCAAGGAAACGGAAGGACTCGAATCCAACATCAAACAGCTGACCAGTTCTGCACGGAGTCTTGCCAATCGGAAAACCCAGCTTGAAGAACAATATGCAAAGTCCGCTGCTTCTGCGGAGAAGCTGACAGAGCATCTCAAAACGTCCAGAGAGTCGCTGGCCCAAGACGTCAAGAAACTTGAAGAGGTCCAAGACGAGATCGAGGCTCTAAGCACGGAGCTGGCTCGGCTCACAGCTTCCAGCAAGGGAAGCTCGACAAAGCTCGACCTTACTGCGGGACACTTGCAAACCCTCGAGGCCCGCCAGCAAGA
>CAYIBO010000142.1:0-2815 GCA_964361545.1 uncultured Candidatus Bathyarchaeia archaeon | reverse complement strand
TACCTCGAGAAGGACTATCTTCCTCGCCAGTGAGATCCTTGCATGCTTTGCGAAGCTGAAGAACTCCATGGCGCCCCTGGTCCACTTGTTCTGACGCCTAACAAAACCCCGAACATTCTCCGGCAAGGCTTCATACGTGTGCAAGGGCACGAAACGGCATTTGTATCCAAGGTCCGCGAGACGAACAGCGAGAGCAAAGTCCTCGGAGACATATTCTGTTGGAAAACCGCCGGCCTCAACCACAGCCTTGGTTCTCAAGAGCGCATTATGCCCGTAGAAGATGACAGCGTCCAGATAGTTGGCCATCTTCTTCTCCCACTCATCCTGGCTGAGCCGATGGATGGGAGCAAGAGTCTTGGCGAAGTTCCCGTCGAGGTTCCAGATGTTGATCAGACCCTGAAACACGGCCACCTTCTGGTTGTCGGGATGTTCAGCGTACTGGAGGCATTCCTGGACCCAGTTGCGGGGAATCATCGAGTCCGCGTCTAGAAGGATGAAATAGTCGTAGCTGGACTCGTACTTTCGGAGCCAGTTGTTAATGGCTCCGGCTTTGTAGCCGACACGGGCCTCCCTCCGGAGCAACGAGTATCCCCTCTCCCGGAATATACTGTCTACGACCCTCCTCTTCTCAGGGTCCGTGGAATCGTCCAGGACAAACACATCCACAGGATGAGTCTGATCAATCCTCCTGAGACACTCAGGCACCACATCGTTCATGGTGGTGTACAGGACAGCTATCCTCGGGTCCTTTTCCAGACTGGCGAGCCTAGGAAGAGAGTAGGGAGGGACGAAGAGGCTGAAGAGGCGCTTGGTGAAGGTCAAGGAAAAGGAGAAGGTGAAGAAGACCATAAGCCCGAACTGCAAAAACGACACAGCGCTGGCCAGGTTGACCACGAAAGCCCCGAACAATCCCATGCAGGTCGAGAAGATGATTGCGACGCAGTAGAAGTAGGCCTTGGCCACCTCCATGGATTCCCCGTCTTCTCCCCGGTCGAAACGATTTCTGCCAACGTCCGGAATAAACTTGACCATTCCACGTGTAGCTATAGCTATCCAGCCAACTCTTGGCTCCGGAACCCCATGGTAAGCTAGGCTATGCAGCACCGTACGTGCCTTGAGGAAAAATCCTACCATTTCCACTTCTTGAAGAGAAGGCGCACCAGCACGGTGGAGAGTATTCCCAGGAAGGTGAATATCATGAAGGCCTGGCTGACGCTGGCAAAACTGGGCGTCGCGGGAAAGAAAAGGTCAGAGGTGATACTGCTTCCTGAAACATGATCAGCGTACACGACAAAGAGCGACGCCACCAGAGAGAACACTACCATCTTCCCCACCACAACTGCGGGGAAATTTCTCAAGAGCAAGCCCACAAACACTGCCGATACCAGAGTAATCCCTAGATAGAAGATGAACAGCTCTGACCATGCCGGCCTCACGCCGAAGAAGGGGATTACAAGATACTGAAAAACGGAAAGCGAGAAAGAGGCCAGCAGGCTTCGGAGAATAGCAGCGCCGAAACCGAGACCCGTCCACGTCCTCTAGGAACCACACGAGTCTCCCCCAGGCGGACTGGGGGGTTCCACATTCACGGGCGGCTCTGAACCCAAGCCTCGTCGGGAATGAATGAGAGCAATGAGGACTTAGCCTAGGTGCAACTCATATTTGACAAGTCAAGGGAGCAAGGATACACGAGTCCCTTCGGTCTTAGAAGGACCAGGGCAGGATAGCCAGTATGAGGCTGCCCGCTAGTACTAGTATAATGCAGCGGAGGAGTGCGCCTAGGAACCCGTAAAGGCAGAACTCGCGAAACGGCATCTTGGTAATCCCCGCAAAATAGGCCAGAGCATCGCTGGACATGAAAGGCGCAGCCCTTCCAAAGACCAGCGCCCAGGCTCCCCACCGCTCAAACCAGTGCTCTATCCTCACCGTCCAAGAAGGCCCTATCACACGCGTCAAGTAAGGTCTGCCTCCTCTCCTCACGAGATAGAAGTCGATCATCCCTCCCACAGTGGACCCTGCTGCCCCGGATACGACCACGACGACAGGGTCCATGCCGAGAACCACGGCCAGGATGATGAATATGTCAGAGGGGAGAGGAGCGACCAGGGCTTGAAGAACCATTACGAAGAACAGCCCTATGGCCCCGTAGACGCTGACGAAGGATTTCAGCGCCAGAATGATCGACTCAAGCATTTGAACAGGCTTCCATCTTGGATTATCGAACTAATCCTCCCTGCAACGAGTTCCCAGCCCAGAATTGCTTAATGGTTATCGGGAGAGGAACCGTCCGAAATCGAGATTGTCACCCCGCGGGCACAGGTCGAGTTCCTAAGAGAACCTGGGTCGTCTTAACCTTCAATCTTAAAGACCGGGTTGCAATACGCACGAGTGTTCCAAGACCTCCTCGCATACGTGAATCAACCGAGGATTCTCGAGTAGGTCATCGGCCGTGGTAGAGCTAATCACCGAAGAATGGAGAGGTTTCCTTTGCACGAAAGGTAAGAGTTATCCCGACTAGTCCAGACACCAGATAGGGGCCCTGGGTTCTTGCTCTCGTAGCAAACCCCCCTGGCGCTTAGGCGTCAGGCTGAACCCGGGGCCTCTTTCGTCGATGAGTTGGGACGTTGACTTCTGGTGCTTGCCCGAGGGTCGCCCTTTGAATCCGGTCCGAGATGGCTCACCATGTGGGCGATATTGGCAATCATGATCTTAATCTCGGCCGCGGGGTCCTGGTCCGCTTGAGATCGGTAGCTACACTTGGGACAGCTGAAGCTTCTGGGACCGGTCGAATCCGACATTTTCACTGATTCACCGC
>CAYIBO010000141.1:0-2824 GCA_964361545.1 uncultured Candidatus Bathyarchaeia archaeon | reverse complement strand
TTCCCTGAAGTGTGCGTAGGTTTCTGCACTGCAAACAAAGGGAATGTCAGGTCTTCCCTCAATCTTAACCTCATCGTCGATTATCACGGTGGGAACCACTTTCACATGATACTTCCTTGCTAGAACAGCGGATTCTGCAATGTTATGGACGACTAGCTGGCAGCCGGCGCATTTTCCAGCCTCGATCTCGTTCACGACCTCTCGGCAGAGATGACAATTGCCTGTGAATACTTCTATCCGGTGCGGCACCGTTACTTGCCCTGTTCTTCCAGGCAACAGTCGACGAGGAGAACGGCCTTCCGTTCCTTGTCATACCGGACCATTATGGAGTTACCTGTCTTGTTCTCGACAGATACCTCTCCCACAGCCGTAGTCTTTCCCGGCGCGACGCGGACGTCGTCCATCTGTTATCAGCTACTGCGGGCATAAGCCCTGCTTTTTGAGTCTTCCGAGTCATCCTCACTTTCCAAGCGTCAACAGCCTACCCAACGTGGTGGCCTTGACCATGCTCTTCCCGATGCCCTTCCGGCTTCAACCAGCTTGATTCGTGATATCATCACTTGGTCTTTCTCTGCTCGGCCTTTGGGGTGGAAACTGAATCCAAGTAACAATCTCCTGAAATCGCGGCTTTGCCCAGTTAGCTTCTACCGGTCAGGGCTCGCTGTTCTTGAAAAATGAGACGTATGACAAACGGATTCATGTTCTGATCTTTGAGAGCGAGAGCCACTCTGCCATACAAGAGCTGTTGAGAAGCGTGTCCAAGGTCTTACCTCCCAACGTCAACATTCTCAACTACCAGGTTGACGATAGTCTGTTCCGAGTAGTATTGGCGAGCCTCCGTGAGGGCGTCTCTCTGACTGGGTTCGGAAAGAATAGGGGAGGCCGGTGATCTTCTCACCGGCTTTCAGGGTGAAGCGCCGGGCGTAAAGGACGGCAGCGGCTGTCCCGTCAGTGTTTCAGTGGCCCTGATGCCGTTTATGTTGGAGACGTTTTTTGTTATGAATTCCATGGCGTGTTGGGGCGATTCGGCTGTGAAGACCACGACAGCGTCGTGGGCTCCGAAGGTAGCCCAGGCGCCATGCACCTCGATGCCAGATGTTGGACGTTTCTCGATGTTCTTCAGTTCGTTGGTGACGGAGTTTATTCGCTGAGCCTCAGCCTTGATCAGACAGACGTATCCTTGCTTTGGCAAATTTTTTCCCTTTCCTCGGTCCCAATTTTCCGCTTGGGACCGTGCCTCTTCGTTCGCGATGAGGGCTTAACACTTTCCCCTTACAGTCTAAACTCGTTCAGTTGGTCATTCTGGAAGGGTGGGAGCGAGAGTCAGGGCATATGCCCTAGGGATATACAGAGGAATGGCAGAGGAATAGCGCCTTCAAAACAGGATTTTCAAGCGTTCCAGAAGAATGGCCTAAGGCCTTCGGACTATTCCAACCGGTTTCCATGTCGAAGCCAGCTTCTCTCCTTTGTGAGAGCATCGTCCCTTCCCCAGTCCCATCCTAGAAACGGAGCCAAGCCCTAGACCGTGACGCGGACCCTGTATTCGCCGTAAGCATCTCTCAAAGTGTCGCTAATCTCGCCTAGGGTGCACTTTGCACGGACAGCTCTTAAAATATCAGGAACCAAGTTCTCCTGCTTTCGGGCGGCTCGTCCCAACACTCCCAGCATCCTCTTGACCCCGGCCCTGTTCCGGGACGCTTTGAACCTCTTCAACTGTCTGACCTGTGCTCGCTCAATCTTCGGGTCAATCCGTTGTATCCTCGGTTGGCGCTCATCGCGGTCGGTGAAACGGTTCACGCCGACAATCACTACCTTGCCCTCGTCTACCATTCTCTGGAACCGGTACGCGCTTTCCTGAATCTCCCGGTGGATAAAGCCTGACTCTAAGGCCTTCCGGGCCCCTCCCAGCTCCTCAATCCTCTCCATCAAGTCCAACACTTTCCGTTCTAGATTCCTCGTCAAGTATTCCAGGTAGTAGCTTCCCGCAAGCGGGTCTGCAGTTCTCGTCACACCGGTCTCATAGGCGATGATCTGCTGTGTCCGCAGCGCGATTCTAACAGACTCTTCCGTCGGCAGGGCCAAAGCTTCGTCCCGGGAATTGGTATGGAGAGACTGGGTCCCGCCTAACACTGCGGCCAGTGCCTGTATCGCAACCCTAGAGATGTTATTGTCCGGCTGTTGAGCCGTCAGGGTCTCCCCGCTGGTTTGAGTATGGAACCGTAGCTTGCACGACTCGGGGTCCCGCGCCTTGAAACGGTCTTTCAAAATCCGGGCCCAGATTCGCCGGGCCGCCCTGAACTTGGCAATCTCCTCCAAGAAATCATTCCGACATGCGAAGAAGAACGAGAGCTGGGAAGCGAACTGGTCAATCTTCAGACCCCTCTCAAGAGCCGCTTTCACATACTCAATGGCATTCGAGAAACTGAAGGCGAGCTCCTGGACCGCGCTGGCTCCCGACTCCCTGATATGGTACCCGCTGATACTGATGGGATGCCAGCGAGGCATACGATCCGCGCAGTATTCTATGAGGTCAACAGCGAGATTCAGCGAAACCTCGGGCGGGTAGATGTACGTGTTGCGGGCGATGTACTCTTTCAAAATGTCATTCTGAGTGGTTCCCCTCAAAATCCGCTGGTGGACACCTTGCTCAATACCAACGGCAACATACAACGACAGCAGAATCGGCGCTGTGGCGTTGATGGTCATACTCGTACTGACCTTTCCAAGGTCGATACCGTCGAACAATCGCCCCATGTCGTCGATGCTACTGACGGCAACACCGACTCTTCCCACCTCTCCCGACGCCCGCGGATTATCAGAATCC
>CAYIBO010000140.1:0-2834 GCA_964361545.1 uncultured Candidatus Bathyarchaeia archaeon | reverse complement strand
ATTACAATCGCGAAGCTTGTCTTCCTCCTTCCAAGGTTGCGGATGGCCATGCGGAGGATGATACGGTTGCGGCCCATCAAGACGAGAGAGATGAAGAGAAGAACGCCAATCAGGTAGACCTGGGACACGACGCCGAAGTATCCAATTCTACTGCCAAGATAGGCGGCCCAGAAGAAGAGGAGAAATGCTCCAGCAAGGATAGGTGCCCATGCTTGCAGGGTTTTCGCAACCCTCCCGATCCGGCTATTGGGAGACGCTGAGACCAGACGGCCAACAAACAGCGCTAGGACCGAGGCGGCTGCGAGGCTACCGAGAATGCTCCCGTAGAGTAGGACTGGCCTGTCTTCAAAGTATTGGCGCATGTAGCGATTGTTCTCGTACTCGTTTAGCAGCCAGACAAACTCGACGACTGCAACGACAAGGAAGAAGGCTGTCCAGCCTGCTGTCTTGCTTTTCCCGCTCTGCGTAGAGAACCACCAGACGGTCTAGACTTTGATCTCCTTCTCGATCTGGCCGTTCCGCATCAAGACAATCCGGTCTGTTTCTTGAGCGATGTGTTGGTCGTGGGTCACGAGAACCATGGTCAGACCGTAGTCGTGGTTTAGAGTCCGGAGAAGTTTCACGATTTCCTGCGAGTTTTCAGAGTCCAGATTTCCGGTAGGTTCGTCCGCCCAGACTATGGCAGGTTTATTGACCAGTGCGCGGGCGACAGCTGCACGTTGCTGCTGTCCTCCGCTCAGCTCCATGGGCTTGTGAGACTTCCAGTCGGCTAATCCCACCATCTTCAAGGAGTCTAGGGCCGCGGTGCTGGCCTCGGATTCCGGGACTCCTGATAGGAGAAGCGGGAGCTCCACGTTCTCCTGGGCGGTGAGTACTGGGAGGAGATTGTAGGCTTGGAATATGAACCCCATTCTCTTGGCGCGAAACTCGGATTTCTGGTCGTCCGTCATCTTTGCCAGATCGGTTCCTTCGATGGCGACCCGGCCCTTGCTGAGGTCGTCGAGCCCGGATAGACAGTTCAGGAGAGTTGTCTTTCCACAGCCTGAAGGGCCCATGACGGCCATCATCTCGCCCTTTCGAATCTTGAGGTTGAGTCCGCGAAGGGCTTCAACCTTCAGGGGTCCTGTCTGGTAGACCTTCCAGACATCGGACGCTTCCACCATGACAAGCCCTTCGGGTCCCAACAATATCAGCCTGTTAGGCGAGCTTCAAGGGCCCTGATTTATCCTAAACGTTCGTGCAAGATGGAAGGACTGTTGTTGTACAGGTTTCACATCTTTCGAGTACATAGCAGGGACACTTGGTTCGGCGGTGGGATTCGAACTAGATTTACCAACCGCAGAATACTACCCGTGGGATACCCGAGACAAGATAGCGATGTTATCGTTATGGGCATAGGCTGGGATTCGAACCCACGAAGGCCTACGCCACGGGAGTCAAGACTACTAGACCTTGAGAACCTAACCACTTCTTGGCCACACTGTTGAAATTGCTGGCGAACGGTCGCTTCTTGCATTTATCTTGAAAGCGTTTAGAGCCTTCTTCCGGTATGTGTAGAGAAGAAGATTGCTGCCCAGACCAAGGCCAGAAGTGAGAAGGTGTAGATGACAAGATTGACTCCAAAGGCCCAATAATCAATTCTCAGAGGGGACAGGATTACCCCTCCAAGTTCCCCTTCGGTTGCCATGGACCACAGCCAAGGGATCGGGTACCCATATTGTGTGGTTATAACAGGATGGCAGTCAATACAAGACCCAGATCTCACAGAGGTTGCTTGGTGGGTCAATGATGCGAGAATAGTCAGGACGCAGCCGCCTAATGCCGAGCCTACGCCAAGCAGGGAAGAGAGAAAGCTAAGATACAGGACCCTCACTTTTTGACCCGCCAATCCCTCCGGTCCCCATATCGAGAAGGTTGATTGTTCACTTATGGCCATCGGAAAGAACCGGCTGTTCAGCAAGCAGCACATCCCTAGATGTACCACTGGATGACGCCTAGAGTGCGGGGGTTGGGATTCGCACCCACGAAGGCCTACACCAAGGGATAACGCTCGGAAGGCTCTGCCAGCCTCTTAAGAGAGCTGGAGATTAAATAACGAACCGACGACCCCGCTAGGCGTGGGACCTAGCGATGGCAGGGCACGCGCTGATCTCAGTCTACGATAAGACTGGACTGGACAACCTGCTGGGAATATTCTCGAAGCATAAAGTCCAAATCATGGGATCCGGCGGAACAGCCGAGACTGCCAGAAAGCTCGGGCACAGAGTGTTAGAGGTTTCCGAGTACACAGGCTTTCCAGAGATGCCTGGCGGGCTGGTGAAGACCCTACACCCGAAGATACATGCTGGTATTCTAGGCGACTGGAACGACCAGGCCCAGAGGAAGTATCTAGACGCAAATGGCGTGCGGCCTCTTGATTTTGTTGTTGTGAACCTCTACCCCTTCCAAGAAGCTGTCCGGTCGGACCCGACGAACCTGAGGAAGGCTGTTGACAACATAGACATCGGGGGCGTTGCCTTGATACGGGCCGCGGCGAAGGGGGCGTTGTTGAACCAGCGGGTGGCCCCGGTCACCAATCCCTCACAGTACCCGAGCATAGTGCAGGAACTGGAAAGGGACGGAAAGGTCGGGAACGGGCTAAGAATCAAACTAGCCAGGCAAGCCTTCGCCCTCACGGCACAGTACGATTCCGACATACGAGACTATGTGGCGGGCTTTGCGAGATGAGCGGGCAAGAGATTCGCAAGATATACCGGACCGCCCGAGAGGAGGAGTTTCCCGGGACCCTGACCATTACGCTGGGTGATAGGGTCTATGAGTATTCTAAGGTCCAG
>CAYIBO010000139.1:0-2847 GCA_964361545.1 uncultured Candidatus Bathyarchaeia archaeon | reverse complement strand
AGCCTCCGTAGCCGGTTCACCGAGCCCTCTGTGAGCCGAAGTTTTTTATCGCAAGGTCCCCCGGACTCAGCCCTATGTCAGCTACGACTGTAACAGCCAAGAAGTACGCTCTACCGGAGCTTCCTTACAAGTACAATGCCCTCGAACCAGTGATTTCTGAGCAGATAATGACCCTGCACCACCAGAAGCATCACCAGGCCTACGTATCCGGGGCCAACGCGGCCTTGGAGAGGATGGAGAAGGCGAGAAAAGGAGAGAACCCCGAGAACATAAGGGGAATACTCCGAGACCTGAGCTTCAACCTCAGCGGCCACAAGCTTCACGCCGTCTTCTGGCCCAACATGGCCCCACAGGGCAAAGGTGGAGGAAAACCCGGCGGGTCTATCGCCGACCATATCAACAAGGACTTTGGAAGCTTTGACAGTTTCAAGAAGCAGTTCAGCGACGCCGCCAAGAACGTAGAGGGAGCGGGATGGGCCGTCCTCACACACGACCACGAAACAAACTCCCTGCTGATCTACCAGGTTGAAAAGCAGAACTTCATGCACCCGCCCAATCTGCCAATGCTTCTAACCCTAGATGTCTGGGAGCACGCGTACTATCTCAAGTACCTCAACGACAGAGCCGCCTATGTCGACGCATGGTGGAACGTAGCCAACTGGGACGACGCGGAGAAGCGACTAGAGAAGGCCAGACGATAGCCCCTTCGCCAAGCCCTCTAAATCCAACTCTTCTTCCTTCTTTTTCTCCTCAACAACTGGCCTAATGACAATCTTCTTCCTGATCCTTACCGCTGATGCGGGCAGTGGTTTTCCATGACCAGGGCAGATTAGCTCTGGTCCCAGTTTCAGAACATGTTCGACACTTGCATTAGTCTGAGAGATGCTTTCCATAAGCAAGGGTTCGACAAGCTTTCCGCCCTTGCCTCTGAGAAGGTCCCCCACGATAGCGACCTTAGGCCGGTTGAGAAAAAGCGTGATAGACCCTTTTGTATGTCCAGGAGTCCAGACCACCGAGCCGTCGAGCCCCACCCCCTCTAGTACTGATTCTTCGTCTGCCGCCCGGTCAACGTAGACTGGTCGGTATTTTATGATTCGAAAGAGCCTCATCGTCCATTGCGTGATGGTGATTAGTCGTCTGACTATTCGACCCTTGAGACTCCACGCGCGTGGCATTGAAACCATCAGGGTCCCGGCGACGTAGGGCTTCTCAAACGGATGCGCCGCTAGGGGCGCGGAGGTTCCTCGTTTCACTGCGGCCGCGCTTCCAATGTGGTCCGGGTGCCGGTGAGTCAGAAGAACGAGCTTGATCTCCTTAGGCTGTCTCCCGAGCTTTCTCACGGCGTTGAAGATTCTCTTCTCGCTCCCAGGTAGACCGGTGTCAACCAGAACCAGTCCTCTTGGAGCCTCCACTAGGTAGGTGTTAGCCGCCCGGGCTGGTATCCGGTAGACCCCGTCCGCAACCTCAAACAACCAGCGCAACGTCCTTATCGAGAATTCCGGATTCTCTGATGAGCTTCTGAGTATCCTCGTGCAGTTCACCCCACCGCTCCCGCAACTCCTCTCTAGAGAACCAGCGTGCAAGACCCACGTCAGAGCTGGCCTTCAGCTCGCCCCCAACCACCTTTGCAACAAAGTCGATGTAGATGACGTGGAGTTTGGTCTTGGAGCCATCCTTCACGATTCGGTCAAACACTACTGCCTTGCCAGAAATTTCCATGTCAAGATTGGTTTCTTCCTTAATCTCCCTGTGAACCCCATCTACGAGCGTCTCGCCTGTCTCGAGCCTTCCGCCGGGGCATATCCACTTATCGAACCAGAAGCCTCCCCTCTTGGCTTCAACATGCTTGACCAACAGGACCCGGCCGTCCTTGTCCAGCACTACTGCTCCCACAGCGACCACGATTTTCTCCTCGAAGTCTCCCCTTACTCGCACCGTTCTGCCCCGCGGACCGGGTTAGTTCCCGACCTCATTTAAGAGTCGCGAAACCCAACCGAAACACCTATCGCGCGACCCCCCGCCAAGACTCTACGGTGTCGAGCCTTTCCTAAGATCATCTACAAGCCCTATGACGAGCTGATAATCCACGAGCTAGTCCGTTACAAACTGGACGACCTTGTCAACCTAAATGCCCTGGGGGTCCAGCCGGGCGGCCTGGGTAAGCCGTTGTACTGGGCCGCTGGCCTGGCCATGATGACCTACGCGTTACCGTCAACGGACGCGGTCGTCAACGACCAACTCAACGGAAAAGCTCACTGGGCGCATGTGGCGTATGCTCCGATGCCCCGGTACGAGTCCTACATACTGCTCAAAGAGAACAACGTCCGGATTCCGGTCATCAGCGCCTCCACTAACCCCATCTTCAACGCAGCAGCCGCCTGGATAAAGCAACAGACCCGGCTGAAGACTAGGCCGCCGACGGTTCCTAGTGTTCGCTGAGCTTCTCGACCCTGTCAGCTTCACTGAGAATTTCCTCAAGGGAAGGAGGGTCCAGGCCGGGCTTTCTCAGGTAGGCGGCCGCAGCAGCATTACCAAAGATCAACCTCTCTTTGTGGTCGAGTCCCATGCCCTGGGCGAAAATGTCGGCTGCGTTCCACACATCACCGGCCCCCGTAACTTTTGCGGGTTCGAATTTGAGGCATGGCACCCGAACCCTTTGTCCGTCCATGAAAGTGGCCGAGAACTCTGGAGTGTGAAGGTCCACGCGCACTGCCAACATGCTGAAAACGCTCGCCGCTTCAAACAGTGGAGCCTCACCCAGCTCGGCAGTTTCATCTCTGACAACCGATGCAAGTTGCAGCAATTCGTTTTCGTTGACGCTGAGAACGTCAACGAGCCCGCTGGTTA
>CAYIBO010000138.1:0-2889 GCA_964361545.1 uncultured Candidatus Bathyarchaeia archaeon | reverse complement strand
TAGCAAACCCCGACCACACGACACGCCCAAGAGACTAATAACAGTTGTCAGGCCCAACCGGTTTCGCACGGGCCCGTAGTCGAGCCAGGACTAAGACGTGGGCCTTCGGAGCCCTCTATCCGAGTGTGGAGAAAGCCCAAAATCGTGGGTTCGAATCCCACCGGGCCCGCCTCCATTAGCGCTCTGAACTGCTTTTGCTAGGTGTTCAAGTGAAAGAGGTGTGGCTCTATTCAGAGCCAATTTTTGGTAGGGCTAGCCGGATGATGCAAAGGCCTCAACAAGGTCCCTGGCGGTCACGATTCCTACTACGTCTTCGCCCTTGAGGAGGGGCAGTCTCTTGATGCCATTAGTTGCCATGATACGGGCTGCTTCCTTCCCGTCCAAACCCGCCTTAGCAGTTATCAGCTTCTTCGTGGCCAAATCCCCCACCCTCTTGGATAGCGCTGTGCGGGGTACGAGGACCTTCTTGACGAAATCTCGCTCTGTGAATATTCCGTAGGGTCTTCCGTTCTGGGAGACCATGATGCTCCCGACTCGTCTTCCGCTCATGAGCCTGAGCACTTCGTCCACCCTTGTCTCAGGGCTCACGGTCAGGACTCTTTTCGTAATGGTCTTGCTTATGTCGAAGGATGTGCCTTGCTTGTGAATCCCTTTCACTATGTCTGTGGCGGTGACGATTCCTACCAACTCGTCCCCTTCCATGACCAGTAGTCTGTTCTTCTTGTTGAGCATCGTTTCAGCCGCTTCTCTCAAGGAAGCATCAGGCCTAATCTGTACGAGGCTGGTGGACATGATCTCCGCAACAGTCGTGGCTTCCGGGTCTTTTCCCGCTGCTAGGACCCTGTCTAGGATGTCTCTCTCCGTGACCACGCCCTTTGGCTTGGAGCCCTCAACTACCACAAGGCTGCCAATATTCTTCCCCGCCATGGTCTCAGCCGCTTTCCTCGCCTTCGATCTGGAGTCGATGGTCTGAACTTTCTTGGTCATGATTTCTTTGACAGAAACCAATACCGACCCACAAGCTGGCTAGGTGCTTGTTGACAGATAAAGAGTGTGCCCACCTTGGCGGGTTTTATCGTTCTGAATCCTAGACACGCCGTTCTGGACAGTAGGATAATTCGTCTAGGCAACATGTATTCTCGGGACCAGTTTTGCTCAAAGGAACATTAAGAACTACAACTCTGACTCTTCCCATTATCGTCGGGGTCCTGCTTACAATTGTCACTGGAATTCTAAGAGTGGAGACCATGAGTGTGACCGAGGGGAACCTCTACGGCTATCCATTGCCCTGGATAGGAGTCTTCGGCTTTCTAGAACCAGCAAGTACCCACTACATATGGGGCAACTTCGTTCTGGACGTTCTTTTCTACACGGCCATTGGTTATGGAATGGTCTTTCTTAGCATTGCCCTGGGGCTGTTCAGAAGGAAGAAACCCTCGCCTTAGATTCGGCCTAATCACTCATGGGGTATGCAAAGGGGCTAAATACCCTAGCACAGAGCAAACTTACCATGGCTGTAGCAAGTAGCAGACTAGCACTCATAGCAGTACTCATCATAGTCGGACTCTACTTCCTCATCTTCCACATGGACCCGTTGCCCCTCAACCACGAATCTGTTGGCCTTGGAAAAGGAGACACTCACATCGTCCATGGCATCATCGGCATAATCCTCATTGCAGGTGCAGTTGTTGTCTGGCGGAAGAGCAGAACCGTCACAAGGCCAATAGCGCCAACATCCACCCAGAAGTAATCGGCATAACAACACCCCCTTCAGAAAGCCTACATGGTAAAACGGAGTTTCCGGACTCTCCACTGGTGGATTAGAGGAAAAATGAGGGTTCAGAGAGGTCGAAGGGTCAGCGCGTTCTAGAACGGGGTTGTGGGGGTCCAGGCCACAAGGGTTTCGCAGGCCGTTACTCCGTTGATGCTGTTGAGCTTCTCAACGGCCGTCTCAGCCAGTTCCTCTGGGCTGTAGCCCCGGAAGGATGCTAGGACGTCGAACTCTCCAGGAATAACGTGGGCCTCCACAAAGTTCGGGAACGTTTTCAGCCTTCGTAGAACGTTCTGGAACCTGCCCCTAACCTTCAACAGCGTGAACCCAAGGGGCGGCTCTGTCTCATGCCTGTTGCCGTTGGTAACCTTCTGGACTGATATGGCTGTTTGAGTTGAGGTGATGCCGTTTATTCCTCGAATCTTCTCAACGATGCTGAAAGCCTTGGGTGGATTGTTGGTTCGAAGCTTGATGACAAGGTCGAAGCGTCCGGTTACGGGTGTGACGGATTGAACCTCTGGGAATCGTCTGATCTGGTTGATGACGTGGGTGATGCCGTGTTTGCAGTTGGCGAAGACCCAGCTTGTTGCGTCTGTCTTCGGCATTTGTTTTCACTGGCCGAGCCCCCCGCCCATGGCTCACTATTTCTTGGCACTCTTACCCAAGAACCCGACAAGTGGTAACGTCAGACACTCCTCAGGCCCACCTCCGACTCGAGGGTTTCTCGCTTCAGAGCTTGGTCCTGACTCTAAACCAGGAGCAGCAGTCCTGTACCTATGAAGGCGGCTCCAATCAGTTTCGAGATTATCGATCCGAAGGGAACTATTTTCTCGACGAAAATGATTATTGAGAACACTCCCATCAAGGGGAGGCTCATGGCTCCTACGTTAAAGAGGCCCGCCATCAGGCCCCAGCAGCACCGCGTGCAGAACAGGCCGTAGTCAGCACCCATCACCCCCGCACCTCGACTTCCATTTCGCCAGCGGGTGAAGATGAAGCTCATGGGACTCCTACACTCCAGCAACGCCTTCTGCTTGAATCGGCTGAACTGGTAGAGGCCTGTAGCGATTAGGACTAGACCGGCCCAGAACCCGAACATGCCCATGCCCACGGGCAGA
>CAYIBO010000137.1:0-2996 GCA_964361545.1 uncultured Candidatus Bathyarchaeia archaeon | reverse complement strand
ACACCCGCGCCTGCCTGAGACGTAAGATGCTCACGTCTCTTGCATCATGGGTCTTGAGTGTAGCGCGCGCGTGCCACTACCAGCGCGACTCGCCCGTCTGGCCCGGGCCTGGGATGGTGAGACTGCAAGAACGAATTCCCCCCCAATAGGGCCTTAACCGCTAGATGCCTGTCATTTGGGCAGGGTCTGGAACCCTGCCTGTCTAAAGTGCGGGTCGAAGGTGAATGCTTTTGTTATGTTCAGCAGCCTCATGAGAGTGAATGATGCGCAGTCTGTGAAGCTCCATTCCTTGTCCTTGGACTCGCTGAAAGGCCCAGCGCCTTGAGGAAGGCCTCTTCTCCCACGTAGACGATTCTTGTTGCCCTGGAAGAGAGGATGGCCCGGGCGAATTCCGCGGCCTTGCCGTGGCTGTGGGCAAAACGGATCAATGTAATGGTTTCATCCATGACGTAGTCTGAAGTGATGAACGCCCGCACTGAGATTTCCTTGGAGGAGATGGCGTTCATAAGATTCCGGGCTTCACCGTGCAACTCATCCTCCTCGTCATAGAAGGCCTTCCAGGCAGAGGTGTCCACGAATACTGTGGCTGGACTACCGGGCATGGTAGAGGAAGCGGTCAATCTCCGAAGCCCTGACCTTCTGCCTGAACTTCACAGGTCTTAGACGGAATAGAGGGTCTTCTTTCAGGCCGAGGGCTGACAAGCTCCACTCTAGGAGAGCTCTCCTGGCAGCCTCCTTGATCGTCAGCTTCTCGCGTTTTGCAACGGTGGAGAGAATCTCGTACTCATCCTCTCCCAGCTCTGTCTGAACCACCTTCTTGGCCGCCAAGACTGTTCGTTAGGGGGAAAGAGCTACATGTCGAATTTGAATGTTCCATGTAGATGTAACGGAACGGGTCACCGGGGAAGAGCCTCAAGAGCTGGACCGAGCAGCTAGGGGCTGAGGGCAAACCGGCCCTTCCAATGAAGAGTTTCAACATGGCTAAACGGCCTCCCCGCTCCCCTGGAACGATAGGCTAGTTCCCGCTGATCAGAATGTCCAATCGGGACAATAGCATTACGAGAGTTTACAGCGCACTCTCCAACCCGATACGAAGACAGATAGTCGACATTCTGAAAACCAAACAGAAGGCTGGGTTCAAGGAGCTCCATGAAGCGCTAAGGATCAGTGTAGGAGCACTCTACCATCATCTGGAAGCGCTCGAAGGTCTCGTTACCCAGGGTCCTGACAAGAAATACTTGCTAACCGACCAGGGAAGATCCGCTGTAGAAACTCTCAGCGTGAGCGAGGAGAAGATTGCAGCAGGAACCATTCGAACCGCGACGGGAGAGTCCCGTCTTGGCTTCATATCGAAGGAGATGCTTTTCGGACGCTCGCTGTTTCACTACCTGAACCAAGAGTCTCTGAGAAGCTTTCCCCTTGCGGTTCTCATCGTCGTATTTGGAGGATGGGTCTCGGCAGAGACAAACCTAGAGCCGTTGCTCCTGTTCTACCTTAACCCTACCACGGGGGTTAGCCCAACATGGTTCTTACTCCTCTTTCCCCTGGGCTGGCTGGCAACGTTCGCTATGTGCGAGATTCTGAGCATTGTCGCGTTCAAGAGAAAAGGAGGAGAGTTGAGCCTTCTCAACGGGACAGCCTTTGCCATGCTCCCCCTGCTTGTTGTCCCAGGAATCTCGTTTCTTGCCCAGCTGTTCTCCACCAGCATTAGGGTCCAAACCTACCTGATCATCCTTCTGCCAATCGTTCTGCAAGCATGGGTGGTCTGTCTGCTCTCGGGTGCGATCTCCATATCCAAGGGGCTGCGAATGGAAAAGACCGCAATCATAAGCCTGGGAGTAATCTACCTGAACATTCTCGTGCTCGTTGCCGCTCTCCAACTGGGCATATTCTAGTACTGTGGAACTGGTTCTTTGCCGCCCTAACCGGCTTCCACTAATTTAGAAACGGTAATTTCTGCTTATTTCGAAGAAAAACCCCTAAATTAGCCCCAAACTATAGAATATCCGAAGAAAAACCGGAGACCAAGACTATGAAAACCCTCTGGACGACAACCATCACAACGCTATCAGTAATAGCCCTAATCGCTATGGCACCAGTCGCACATGCAAACGGCGTCTCAGGCGGAAGCGGGGACAACGGCGACCTACGCCTCACAGTCGGCAACCTAACAGGCATCTTCGAAGGCGGCGAACCAGAGATCACGTTCGTATCCCCCAACGCTATGGGCCAGGTGGAGTACGAGGTCGAGTTTGAGAGGGTCTTTGAGTTCCAAGACAGCTCTGGGGATCAGCGTTTTCAGAGCTCAGAGAAACTCTCTATAGCCGACCTCGAACAGGCACGTTGGACAAACAACGGCTTCCAAGAAATAACTGATTCTTCCGGAAACAGGATCGGGCTAAGCATAACCTTCCGGATAGACCCCAGCACACTCCGAATCGACCGGGCCTCGGATGGAGGCCAAGTCACAGTCCCAAGCACCTTCGACATGCAACTGGTCGTAAAAGCCTTCGAGACACCACAGACGATAACCCTGGCAAACGGTAGATCATTCGACATCAGCGGCACAGAGATTAAGATCGACATAGTCATCCAGGACTGGCCGTTCATCGGACCAAGCAGTTCAATGCTGGCTGTTCAGATAGACTTGGACAGCGAGGTTGAACAGTTCGAAGTAGAAGACGCTGACGGGACAGTGTCCGTGGACGGATCCCGGCCCGAGGACCAAGCCACAGCCGAACACAACATCGACGACGACCTCAACGATGTGGAGGATGAGGTCCGCTTCTCGAACGGCTTCCTCACAACAAGCAGCACAGTGGGCTTCTTCCGCTTCGTAGACGAGGCAACGGTAACCAGCGGCTCAACAACCACAACGGTTCCAGTAGCAGCCTCCTTCAAGGTAGAGGTGGAGGATGACGAGACAGAATTCAAACTCTACCTCGCCTATCCACGCTTCACCGGCAAACTAGAGCATGACCCCAGCTTCGCGATAA
>CAYIBO010000136.1:0-3033 GCA_964361545.1 uncultured Candidatus Bathyarchaeia archaeon | reverse complement strand
AGCTGCCTTGGCGAATGTTGCTGCGCCACCTGCCTGGGGGTAGGTCGAAGATAGTTCTGCATACGTCAGACCCGTCAAGGTGTAGGCTACGGCCGCTACGGCGATGGCAAGAGGAGTGGCATAGCCAGCGTGAAGAGCCACGAGCCCTAGGGCTAGGTAAATGCCCGCCCCCACGTCTGCATAGCCGATTGAGAATAGTCCTCCGATCCCCAGGCTCCTCCTAAGACCCTTCCGCGGGGCTGGACTCTCAGAGGATTGGGTCATTGGACTACTCCGAGAAACTGGGTCTTGAGATGCGGGGACGTCGAGTATGAGCTATTATATGTTCAGGCACGAGAATGTCTGGGATTCTCCAGCTCCGGCAGAAGCTCATACACACGCTTCTGAACGTCCGAGACAATCTGGTCCCGTTTCGCAGGGTTCGCAATATAGAGCATCAACACGAAGCGTGCGCCTTCGTCATTCACCTCTAGCATCCGCACCTGAGGAGAAGAGTCCGGGACGAGGTCTATCCTCATCTCTGCCCCAATCTCCAGCAGGCGTTCTTCTAGGCTCTTCATATCCGGGCCTCGCTTGACAGAGAGAGGGATTTGGATTCGAAGGCCTCCAGACCTAGTTCTGTTCACCACAGAATGCTTCAACAACAGTGAGTTGGGAATCACGACTATCTCGTTGTCTGGAGTCACAAGTTTCGTGTGGACCAGGTTCCTCTCAATCACCCTCCCATAGTGGTTCCGGACCTCAATCCACTCTCCGACTTTGAAGGCTTGATAGTTGGAGATGAACTGGGCCGCGGCAATATCCGTGAGAATATTCCGGTAGGCAGATATGACCGCTATCCCGCCCAGAAAGAGGAGCAGGAGCAGAATCTGGATGTTTACCTGCAACTGGCTCAGAATTATGATGATACCAATAACCCAGATACTCCAAGAGCCGATCTGCTGGAAGCTTGCCACCAGCCCGCCTGGGACTGTGCCGCCGACCCGTCTCACAACTGTCCGGAAAATGCGGACTGCAATGTAAGTGATGACAAGAATGACAACGACCTGTAGGATCTCTAGAATAATGGTTAGCTGGATGTTTATTCCAGGGTCGAATATCTGGAGAATCCATGGAGCATCCAATAGCTGTGCCATTCTGCTCTTTCCAGTCTTACCCGTCTTAAGCTGCTTCGCTGGACCTTAAGAGCTCGACTGCCTGCTGGACTGACGGAGCGTCTCCCAGCAAGAGGACCCGGTCGCCCGACATCAACTCCACAGCCGGGTCCGGGAACACGTACTGGTCGTTTCGGGATACAAGTGCGACACGGCATTTCTCGGGCAATTTCAACTCGTGAATCTTCTTCCCAATCATCGAGGCGTTTAGAGGTATGGTGGTTTCCGCCACCCTGAGGTCAAGCTCGGGACGGTACATCAGCGTGATGGAGCGTTGTTTGGAGAGAACGTTCTCAAAGTCCCGTAGTGCGAGCTCTACGGGGCAGATTACAACGTCTGCACCTGCCTCTTTGAGGCGTTCCTTGTTCTTGGGGCTGTTCGCCACTGAGACAACCCTGGGCACTCCAAAATCTTTCTTTGCTTGTCTGGTGGCTGATATGTTGACTCTATCATCGTCCGTGGCCACGACCATCAGGTCTGCTTGAGAAGCGTCTGCCTTCCTCATGATCTCGGGGTTCGACCCGTCTTCGTTGATTATGGTAGCATCAAACTTGTTGGAGACTTCCTTGCAGCGTTCTTTCTTCTTCTCGATGACCGTGAGCGTGTTTTCCTCGTTGGAGGAGAGGTATTGGATGAGGTGCATGCCTATTCTTCCCGCTCCCACGATAAGGGTCCTCATGCTCTCCCAGCTCAGCCTCCACGCTTGTTCGGAATGCGCTGGGAAGCCTCTAGCTCATAATAAGCTTAGTTCCGTTCACCCCTCGTGAACTAGCTTGAGGCAGGGGTGCTTGGGCAGTCCTTGAGGAGGTTATTCTGTGAGACTCTGGGAACGACCCTCGGTCTCGCCGACGATCTGGAACGCATCATAAGCTTCAGCCCAGCCGTCACCGAGACACTATTCTTACTCGGAGCGGGAGACTCCGTTGCGGGCGTCTCGGCCTTCTGCGCCAGACCCGAGGAGGCTAGGAAGAAGAGGGTTATCGGAAGCTACAACACGGTAGACAAGAACCTCCTCAAAGAGCTCAACCCAGACATAATCTTCACCGTAACAGGATACCAGGGGGAGTTCGCCGTCCGGCTCAGCAAGGACTTGCCTGTCTACGCTATCGAACTACCCGTCAGCGTTGCGGGAATTGTGGACATGGTGGTGAAGATCGGTCTCATCACCAACAGAATCCCCGAGGCCACTGCGCTATCCCGCCGTTTGCAAGAAACAATCGCCCACCTGACTCCAATTGGGAGGCGTTTGAGGGTCTATGTCGAGATTGACTTCAGCGGTCCTGTCTCTTTTGGCGCGTACAGCTACATCACAGACGCACTGAGGCTTCTAGCGGTCGAGAGCGTCTATGGAAAGGAGGCCTGCGAATGGCTCACACCCGACCTGGAGTTTGTCAAGAAAGTAGACCCTGATGCAATAATCTACGAGGCCAAGATGTATTCCCGCTTCAGCAAGAACGACCTCAACAACCTGTTGGAGAAGAGGGGTTGGACAAGCATGCACGCTGTTCGTCAGGGTCGCGTGTTCATGACGCCAAGACCCTTGGACTTTCTGGCTCACCACGGTCCAAGCTTCATCACGACCGCTATGCCGTGGCTGAAAACCAGTCTGGATTCACCGTTGCAGCCTCTCTAGGACCCTCTCATCCGTTAGCTCCCGCAACGCGTCGGAAGCTACCCATCTGGCTGCTTTAGAATCAAGATTCTGAATCCCCCTCGCAGCCCTAACGGCCATGGAGTTGAGAGTGAGGTTACGTTTGCCGATCTGCCGCAAAGCCCAATTAACAGCTTTCTTCACGAAATTCCTATCGTCAGTAGACTCCCTCTTTATGATGGGCAAAAACTTCACGAACTTATCATCCCCCGCTTTCTTGTCATGAAC
>CAYIBO010000135.1:0-3039 GCA_964361545.1 uncultured Candidatus Bathyarchaeia archaeon | reverse complement strand
CTATTCACGAGGCGGGTGGGGTCGTGGAGTATCCCCCTTGTGGCCCTGCATCGGAGGACAGTTGGGAGTGATCGGTGATGGCGAGGTGGCTATCGCGACCATGAACCGAAACTTCACGGGACGAATGGGTAGTAACAAAGGCCTGGTCTACTTGGCATCGCCTGCCACTGTCGCCGCGTCAGCGGTGAAAGGGTCCATCTGTGACCCTCGCGAGTTCCTGAACGCTTAGGGGCAGTCAGAACTCTTGGTTAGCTTCTTTCTCCTGTAACTAAGGTGAGTCGTTGGTCCAGCTGATATTCCATTTTGCAGGGATTTCCTTCTGCACGGTAGAGCTGTGGCTGCCTGAGGGTCGCGATTACCGACCATAAAGTGCCAAGCTGGATGTCGTCCATGTGCGAGCATACCGAGCCATTGTGACTGGAAAGAATCTTCTGAGCGGCTTGGGCATCGACCCGGCCGTGTTGCTGTTCAAGATCTGTTGAGATCGCCGAATACCTCTCTGCGGTCGTGGGGTCTCTCTTGGCGTTTTCCTCCATCTCGAGCATATCCGGATGCATGAAATGGTTGGTGGCCACCATGTATGGCTGATCTGCCTCTGGCCTTCGAACCCTCACCTTTCCAGAAGAGGCCTCCACGACGGCCAGGTTTCCGTCTCTGTCGGCGAGAAGGTAGTTATTGGTGGTGGAGAAGCTAGTATTCGAGAGGACCTTCACAGCTTCTTCCACGTTGGCGCATTTGTCAAGAATGCATCTAACAGCCATCGGGAAGTTGACCCCGGGATCTATGCTTATTGGTCCTACGAAGGAAATGGCAATCGCTAGCCCGTTCTCGTTCAGACCGTCTTCTCGACCCACGAATATGTCCGAATGCCCCAGGCTTGAATACGCATCCTCTGGGAGCGTAACGTAGCTCTCAGTATAGTCCTTGAACTTGTAGTAGAAGTCGTAGTTGCGGCCGAAGACGATGTCAGTCCCGTTTAAGGCGGCGAACTCGCTGCAACCCCCTTCCTCCGTGAATGTTCCTATGCCTAGTAAGAAGGCGAGCATGTTCTCATAGCTGGCTTGGCAGGCCTCGGCGAGCCCGTGAATCTCGTCTAATACTTCTGGAAAGATGCGTTGGACCTCTTTCTCGGACCTTGTTGCGAACTCCACCTTTTCGACAGGTTGTTCTGAGAGCTTGAACCCGTACTTGTAGAGGTCTGTTCCATAGATGTGGCCCATTTCATAGTAGTTGCCGGAGACCTGAGGACGATGCATTGAACCCTCTGTCTGGAGCTGGTTGGTGTTGTGATAACGCTTTCCTGGATGAAAGTGTTACGTATTCGCAGGTCTTGTCTTTGATGAGCATTTCATTGAGAATTCGAGGGAGGGCCTGGGTCTTCGGGGATGATGTGGATACTGACCTGATCATTTCGGGAAAGTATCTGACCCTCCGGGACCCGGAGGCTATGGCGAAGTTAGTCTTTGCCGCAGTGAGGCCCGACTTTGCGAGTAAGGTTCGCGCTGGCGATGTGATAGTTGCAGGGAAGAACTTTGGTTGCGGGTCCAGCCGGGAAGAGGCGCCTGCGTTGTTGAAGAGGCTGGGTATCTCGCTTGCAATTGCTGGGAGTTTTGCTCGGCTATTCTTCAGAAACTCCATCAACATCGGCTTGCCACTTCTCGAGTGTCAGAGCCTGGCCGGGAAGGTTGCGGAAGGGGATGAGATGGAAGCCGACCTGGAGCAGGGTATCGTCTGGGACGTGACCAAGGGAGAGAAGTATGACGCGGCGAGTTTGCCCGCGTTCTTGCTGAGTATTCTGAAGGCTGGTGGGGCTGTCGAGGCGTATAAGACGCGGCTGGTTAAGCGTGGTTGACTTGGTTAGATTGTTCTAACCTACTTAGTAGGGTTCAACTACTAACTTTATAGATAAGACCATGACCATAGAGCGGCATGATGGAATTTCCAATATTCGAGGAACAGATAATCGACCTACCAGAGCTGCAGAGAATCTGGCCCGAGCCAGCCAAGCGTCCCGCGCCAGACAGGAGGCGGGGTCAATGAGCGGAGTAGCACAAGTCGACTCGAAGACTTTCCAGGAAGTCGTGGGACATGACTCTGTCGTGGTCGTGGATTTCTATGCTGACTGGTGCGGACCCTGCAGGATCGTGGCGCCCATCATGGAGAAGCTTGCGACGGAGTACGATGGCAAGGCCAAGTTCACGAAGCTGGATGTGGACGATAGCCCGTCCATTGCTAACCAGTTCGGAATAATGAGCATACCCACCCTCATCGTCTTCAGAAACGGCAAACCGGTCGAGAAGTTTGTCGGTGCGGCTCCTTCCCAGCACTACCGGGACATAATTGAGAGGGTTCTCTAATGGCAATAGAATCACTGTTTGAGGTTAATACTGACCTGGCCGCACTCATACTACGCCTAGCGGTAGGCAGCCTCTTCATGGTTCACGGCTACCCGAAACTGGGCTCGCAGAGGAAGACGGGCGCGGAGTTCATGAAGAGCACTGGAATGCCCGCCAACATGATCGTGTTCGCTGGAGTGGCGGAGTTCTTCGGAGGCCTCGCGCTGATACTGGGCCTCCTCACGCCGATCGTGGCGTTGTTGAGTGCGCTTTGGATGCTTTCCACGACATGGTTCGCGTCCTCTAAACTGAAGAAGAAATACGTGGGCGGATACGAGCTAGACATCACGCTACTCTTGGCTGCTCTCGGAATAGCAGCCCTAGGTGCTGGCGCATTCTCCCTCGACCGTCTCATTGGATGGTGACACGAACGGGAGAAACAATTCAAGAGCGCGTGGATTTCGCGGAAGTAGCAACGCTCGGCGTGTTGTTCGGGGATTTGCTGTTTTGGCTGATCATATTAGCTCCGCTAGTCGGATGATCGCTGAACATGTCGTCCAATAGCAAACCAAACAAGCATGCTACCGTTCCATACAGCGGACGGCTAAAGAAGACTGTGAACGATTCTTTCCGGAAGGCGTTGCGGATGATGGAGGAGGCGGGTTATGCAATCGGCGACAACGTGTCTGTTGTAGTTGACCCG
>CAYIBO010000134.1:0-3068 GCA_964361545.1 uncultured Candidatus Bathyarchaeia archaeon | reverse complement strand
TCTCCCGTGGACATGGACCCCGCGGGAATAGTCGGCAAGTTCGACCACCTACTTGACGTTAGAGAGACCAAGTTCAAGGACGATGTCCGAAAGATCGCACCCGGAGCCAACGACCCACAATCGCGTAACTTGGAAAACCTAGTAGAAGCTTCATGGGCCCTCAACACAATATACCGGATCATCCGCCACTTCTACCTCTTGGGCCGTAAGACGAGCAGCTTCTTCATCATCATACAACTACAATCACTCCTCCCCCTCATCATGCAGGAAGCAGAGGCCTATCTCGGTGCCGCCAAGGCCTTTGCAGAAGGCCAGCCCATCGGAGACGGAATAGGAGCTCTCGTGGCTTCGAAATTGATGAAGGACAAGGAGCAACGCAAAGTCGAGAAGGACGTCGTAGTTGCCGAGACTATCCTCGAAGATCGGAGGGTCATAGCCCTCAAGGCTGAGGGTCCTGGCGGGAACGTTGGAAAACCGGGGGACGCCATACGTTCCATCCTGCAAGAGAACGCTGGCAAAGTCTCAATGGTGGTAATGGTTGATGCCGCGGTAAAGTTTGAAGGCGAGAACTCGGGCGAGATCAGTGAAGGCATAGGCGCGGCCATCGGCGGAATCGGAACAGAACGTTTCAAGATCGAAGAAGAAGCCACGAAACAGAAGATACCGGTCTACGCGCTCATAGTCAAGGAAAGCATCCAGGAGGCCATTACTCCCATGAAGAAGGAGATAATGGAGGCTGCGGAGAAGGTCATCGAGCGAATAAAGACCCTTATTCTTGAACGTAGTAAGCCCGGCGACACAGTTATAGTGGCCGGTATTGGGAACACCATAGGCATAGGTCAGTAGAGGTCTAGCCTGTGTCCCAGGGCAAGCCACGAGGTGGCATTCCAATAGTGCCTATGCTAATCTCCCTAGTCCTAGTCATAATCGGAATCACAACCCTCCAGCAGGGCGTTGTCGAGTTTGAGAGTGGACATGTCCAGAACGCCCTTCTCTATCTCTCCGTGACAGTATTCGCCTTCGGCTTCGTCATGTTCTCCATAACGCGAGCAAGGCGGGGATACGCCATACCCTTCATGACTCCCAGCAAAGTCATGTCCGTCGTGCGGTGTGCTCAGTGCAGCTTCAAACAGATCAAAAACTTCGCAGCAGGCGAGTACGTCTTCAAAATAGCCGGGACTTGCACCCAGTGCGGCAAGCCGTCCCTGTTCATCAACGAGATCTATGCTGAAGACATAAAGAAGCGCTGACCGGGCTAGGACCCGGTGAGGACAGAACAGCCGTCAGCGGTCACCAGAACAGTATGCTCTGACTGGGCAACGGGCTGCTTAGTCTCCTCCACTAGGACAGGGTAGGAGCTGATGCACTTGTTCTCCAGGAGTTCCTGGATCCCCGCTCCTATCGCTTCTCGGGTGAACTTTCCCTCCAGCCATCGAGGCGTAAAAGGAAGCGATGAGAACCTTGAGTGAATATCCTCGATGATTTTCCTGGATTCGACGCTCTTGGCCCCTTTCGTCTTCACGTAGCGGTAGATGTGAGCTGAGGGTATGCTGGCCACGGAACCACTGGCGTTGGACATCGTCACGAAGGGTTCGATGGCGTAGACTTCTCCCTCGGAAGCCTTCGCACCGTTCAACTGGGGAACATTAGGGACAGACTTGCCAGCGTGAATCGTGTACCTGTCGATATTGTGCCCTGTCAGGTTTCGTATGGGCTTGAAGCCGTATTTCTCGACCGTCGTCTGGACAACCCGGCCGACCTCAGACATCTTCACACCGGGACGAAAGGCCCTAATCGCATTCTTCAATGCCTCGTCCGCGGCCCTGGCCATGGGCTCAAACCGGTGGTCGAAATAGACCGTTACCGCTGTGTCAGCTAGGTAGCCTTTCACGTGGACCCCGAAATCCACTTTGACGAGGGAAGCCCGCGGGATCGTCAGAGTATCCCCTGGGGGAGAGGTGTAGTGTGCCGCGATTTCGTTGATTCCTACGTTCACCGGGAAGGCGGGTTCTCCTCCGAGTCTTCTGATTTTCTGTTCCAGTTCCTCGCATATTTCCAGAACAGGCTTTCCCGGTTTCACCATGTCCGGGACTTCCCGCCGGAGCTTCGCTATTATTCCGCCGGATCTTCGGAACGAGTCTAGTGCTTCAGAATCCAAGATTCTAACCCTTCGGACCCGCCCTTCTCGGCTGTGCCACTAGGACCATTTGCTGAAGTCGCGTTTCCACATCTCCCTGGCAAGGGGTCCGTCGCGTTTGAACTTCTCTACTAGGTCTTTGCCTCTTTCCCGGCGTTGTCTGTGCTCGTGGAGGAACATTGTCACTTTATCGATGAGGAGGTCTTTGAGCTCTCCTGTAAGCATTCGTCCGGCTTTGTACTCGGACCGTATCTTCTCCACCCTCTTGTCGTCGGGTTCGAAGAACATGTACAGCCACTGAAAGGACACATCCACTTCCGGGTCTCCTCCTAGCTTGCGGTGTTCCTGGATAGTGTCCTGTCCACCAGAGAAGGCGTGCCGGTAGACCTTGTCCCGAACCGTTTTCTCACTGTCGCTTAGGTAGATGGCGGTTTCAGGTTTGGAGCTGCTCATCTTGTCGTGCATCCCGGTCAGGGGCGGTATGAACTTGCTGTGTATGGCGGCTGTCTTCTGGAAGCCCATGGGCTCTGCTATGTCCCGCTGTATCCTCCAGTACGGGTCCTGGTCGATGGCGCTGGGTATCAAGCACCTCCGTTTCTCCAGAAGGCTGGGAAGGATCTGGATTGAGGGGTAGAACTGGAAGCCGATGTTGGTCTCGCTGTTGAACCCGAAAACCGCCTTGGCCACGCTGTAGTTGACGCGCCGGGCGATCTGAAGGATGAGGGGGTACGCGTGTCCCACAAACTCCGTGTCTTGGAGAATGAAGGTCTTATCAGGGTCGAAGCCCGTGGCTATGATGTCGAGAATATTCTCCCTGGCCCATTTCTGCGTATCCTCAAAGGTCAGGTTACGCTTCTCTTCCAGAAACTTCTCATCGTCCGTGATCTGTATGTACACGTTTGTCTTGAACTGGTCCTGCAGCCATTTTGTG
>CAYIBO010000133.1:0-3072 GCA_964361545.1 uncultured Candidatus Bathyarchaeia archaeon | reverse complement strand
CCTCGTCGATGAAGAGAACAGTCGGGGCTGTTTCCCTGGCGAGTTTGAAGACCTCTTTCACGTTTTTCGCGGATTCGCCCAGCCACTTGGAAACTATCTCATAGCTTTCGATCTTGATGAAACTAGTGTCCTGTCCTTCTTTGCTTATGGTCCCTGCCACGGCTTTGGCCATGTAGGTCTTACCGGTTCCCGGAGGGCCGAAGAGCAGAACGGACCCTGCCTCCTCCAGCATCCGCGGGTCTCGGATGATCTGTTCTCGCCGGGTCCTCACCTCTGGGTTGAGAATCCACTCGATTGCCTGTCTAAGGCTCGTGACCTCGCGTTCGATGCCTACAATGTCCTCGTAGAAGACCTTTGGAGCCCTTTCCACTTGGTATTCGAGAATCGATCGCTCCCGTAGCCGCTCGACAATATCAACAATCACGCCTTTCGTGGGCGAGAGAACAGCGTCCACTTCGGTGGTTACTTTCTCTCGGAGCTCTGGTGGAATGCTAACCTGGAAGGCCTGTCCGCCCGAGAGTCTCACTAGGGCGGTGTCCCCTCGGATGTCTTCTATGGACCCTATGGGGCGCATGCCCTGCTTGAGCTCTTCC
Source organism: uncultured Candidatus Bathyarchaeia archaeon (assembly GCA_964361545.1). GTDB lineage: Archaea > Thermoproteota > Bathyarchaeia > 40CM-2-53-6 > 40CM-2-53-6 > BA-19. The sequence continues at coordinate 2,479 of CAYIBO010000133.1, read as the reverse complement.
ATTAGATTGTGGTAGCGGCGGAGCTCTGTCTGGAGGTACTCGATCTGGCGTTCTTTTCGAGTAAGTTCTCTTTCCAGCTCGATGTGGGGAGGGTACTCGTGCGTGTTCTGCTCAGCCATGCAAGTTCCGCTAGTCCTTAGCCGTCTGGCAAATAAATAGATATGGGCTTCCCCGATTTCTCCAGATTGATTTTGTGGTCTCTCGAATGAGCTCTCAATGGACTAACAAAAAGCTCGGACATTCTGGTTGATCATTGATAGTTCGCTACTCAAGGCACGCTTCGTGCAAAGGAACAACCGGTTCCTTGTCGCAGCTCGGTTGGGGAATCGTCGGGTCCTAGCTCACCTGCCAAATCCCGGCAGGCTGAAGGAATTGCTCCGTCCCGGAGCAGACATCCTTCTAGTCAATCGCGCTGGAAAAGGGCGGAAGACCCGTTACCAAGTTCTAGGGGTTGTTGATAGCGGTGAAAGTATTCTCCTAGACACACGTCTTTCGAACTTGATCGCTGAAGAAGCCATAACGAAAGGTCGGATTCTTCCGCTGACCGGCTACGAAGTTCTGAAGAGGGAATTTTCCTGGGGAGGGTCAAGGTTCGACTTTCTCCTTCCGAAACGCGATTCAAAGTGCATCGTGGAAGTGAAGGCTTGTACTCTCCTGAAGGGGTCGACGGCCATGTTTCCTGATGCTCCAACACTTCGAGGCCGAAGGCACGTTGACACTCTTTCCAAGGCAGTTCGGAGTGGGTTCAGGGCATGTGTCCTGTTCATGGTCCACCGCAAAGGTGCAGAGCTGTTCTTGGCAAACAGCGAAACTGACCCGAAGTTTTCCGAGAGCATGGCCAACGCAATGAAAGCAGGTGTTGAGGTGTACGCTTACGAATGTCGCTGGTTGGACCAGAGAGTGGAAGTTGCTCGGCCACTACCTGTCGCTTCTAGCTTCTGACCATGGACCCGCCGAGGCTCGGTCTCTTCCAGAGAGAACCAAACCGTGGAAATTTCAGCTGGATGCCTTTTCCGTTGACGATGTCGAAACGGACGAGCCTCGGCATGATCTGCCGTCGATCCATCTTCCTCACTAGAAGGTACCTATGTAGCATGTTGTGCTCTTCAACCATTCTGAGCTCGACGACACCGTCAACCATGCTCTCGACTTTGTGAAAGAGTTCTGGCGGGACGCATCCTGTGGAGAGGGTGGCTATCATCTTACCTCCCGCCTTCTTCACCTTGGCAGCGATACTCTGCAAGAAGCCCACTGCATGCTTGCTCTCCGTCTCGCTGAAAATGGGCATCAGAGAGTCCACGACGATTGTTACTTGTCTGTTTCCGAGCTTCTCCATGACAGTGGTGAGGTGGATGCTCACGTTTGTGAGGTCAAAAGGCTGTGGTACAACTCCCTCCGTCACGCCTGCAGTGGCCGAATAACAGTCAACCATGTCCAGCTTGTTAATCAGTTGGTATTTGCGCGGGTCCCAGCCGAACTGGTTCATCCTTTCGATTATGTTCGCAGGGAACGTGTCGTAGGTGACGATGATGCAGGGCTTGGACCTGTAAAGCTCGTCGTAGAGGATTTGCTGAGCGAGGGTGGATTTTCCGCTTCCCGGGTCGCCTGAGACGAGGATGGAGGACGCGTCGGGCAGGCTTCCGCCTATTAGCTCGTAGAATCCTTTGAACGGAGCGGATTTTTTCTCCAGTAAACGTTTAACCCCAGGGTAAGGGACCGCCCTGCCAACGGTAGCGTCTTAGCCTAGGCTGGACGTGGAATATGAATAGGGATTGTAACCTGTTCAGTTGTGACACAGTGACCGTGAAACGAATCCTGAATCCCACCAAAGGCTTAATCACACCTGACAATGGTGGCCCCGGCCCTAACAGTGGAAAGAGGCTGAAAGATGCGGATAGTATCATACGTTCTGATGCAGCTCGCGCCGGGAAAAGCCAAGGCGGCGGCTGAAGCGATATCCGGAATAGAAGGGGTGAAGATGGCTCACGCGGTCACAGGACCCTTCGACGTGATCGCCTTCGCCGAGGTCTCCGACCTTTCAGCCCTGTCTGATCTTGTACTGTCACAGATTCAGAAGGTGGAAGGTGTAGAGAAGACACAGACTGCTGTTGTTGTCTCCCCCGACACTCTGGGGAGCCAGATTCCCAAGAGGCGGATCTACAAGAGCCCTCCACCCCCTAAGGGCTGGGTGGAGAACGTCGTAAGGGACATTGTCCGATCGGAGCCTCAGCTGGTCGAGAAGCCCCAGGAGGTTCTGAAGAGGATCCGGGACGAGGCCCGGAGGAGCAGTTTCCGGCCGGTAATCGCTCCCGCTCAGGTGCAGGCGTTACTCAACAGACACAAGGGGTCCTCATCCTCGAGAGCATCGTCGCGCTCCTGAGGGCCTCACTCTAGTTCTGTGTCTATCCCGCCTCTCTCTTTCTTCAGCCTGGTCCGAAGTTCCAGAAGGTTCTTCAGAATCTCGATATCTTCAAACTCG
>CAYIBO010000132.1:0-3089 GCA_964361545.1 uncultured Candidatus Bathyarchaeia archaeon | reverse complement strand
GCTCTCTCAATAGTGGAATCCCTGTAGCCCTCCTTCCTCATGTGGAAGCCAAAATCCACCAGACTGGCTATGGAGGGGTGTTCTGCACTGGAGCCGGGGGTGGGAGTTGAACCCACGTCAGCCATTGCTGCTGTTTACTGCGGGTTGCTGCTAGGGCGTTCTGCAGCCCGCCGCCTGAGCCGCTCGGCCTTCGGTGGACAAGCCAACCCCGGCCTCGGGTCTACCACCCCGGCACTCTCGTCATCCCGACCCAGAATCGTATAAGCTTGTTGAGATAACGTGACTCAAAGCGTGACCGCAGTCTCAGATGGTGGGAAAGACTTCTTGGACCGGCTGACCCGTTTCCCTCGTAGCATTTTCCCAAACTTCCTTAGCAACGTTCAAAACCCGTTTTCCTTCGTTCACACCTCCAATCATCATCCGACCAGTTCTGAAAAGTGAGATGACGAATTCCTCCCTTCGATACACGAGCACCGAGCCTGTGCTCCTCAGAATATTCTCTGGTGGCAAAGTCCGAGAGGTCTTCCACAAATCAAAACTCATGGGTCTCTGCGGAACCACATTGTACGTCTTCTCTCCGCAAAGCATAGTCAGAACGCCTTCGGAGGTGTCCGCTGTTTTCTTGGAGTCGGTGCAAGCTTCACAGTCTTCTCTTCGGGAGACTTGAGAGACCAAGAACTCGGGACCCAAAAAGTCTACCGTCAGCAAGCTCCCCTTCATTTTTGTGGGAATCTCAAGCAGAAGCTTGACAGCTTCGCTTGCCGCGATGGCCCCGACCAACCCGACTACGGCGGGAGCGATGCCGAGCACTTCGCAACTCTCCTCAGGTCTGTCAGTAACACTTGGAAACACGCATTCCAAGCACGCAGTCTCTGGGGGAGCAAAGAGTCCGACGTGTCCTTGAGTCGCAATCGCACTGGTGAAGATGTAAGGAGTCTTCTTTAGACGTGAATAGTTGTTGAGGTAGTACCTGGTCCGGAAGTTGTCCAGTCCGTCTACAATGAGATCTACTCCTTCGAGCAGGTCGTTGACATTGCTTGCTCGAAGGGTGTCGACCACAGGATCGAAGTCCGTCCAGGAAATCGTCTTTGCAAGTATCTCAGCCACCACCTCCGCCTTAGGATGGTAGAGGTACTCCTGGCTCACTCCACTCAGTCGGTGCAGGTTACTCGACTCTACAATATCCTGGTCGATCAGTTTCAAGTGGCCGATACCTGACTTTGCCAGGTATTCTGCGGCCGCTGCACCCACTCCCCCTACTCCAACCACTGCGATTTTGGCCTCCTGCAGTCTCTCCAGTCCCTTAGTGCCAATCTCAGGGATGGCTGTCTGGCGTTGGAAGTATTCCGAAATTGAAATGCTCATTCTGGCCCCAGCTCCGTTCCTGCTCGTAGAATTAGCTTCCGCTGGCAACCTGGATATTCTACCGCGCAAGCGTCTGCTACCTGTGGCCGTACTGGTGGGGGTTCTTGTCGAAGGTGGTCTTGCATGCTGCTGAGCAGAAGTAGAAGGTCTTGCCCTCGTGGGAGGAAGTCAGCTTGGTCTTCTCATCCACCATCATTCCACAAATCGGATCTTTCTGCATGGACTCACCTCCTTACACTCTCGGCGTGAACCGTCGGAGCAGGAGCGAGTTCGAGACTACGGTCACTGAGCTGAACGCCATAGCTCCTCCTGCTAGGAACGGCAGGACCTGGTATATTCCGGCACCGAGGAATGGGACTAGGACCCCCGCCGCCACTGGAATTAGGGCCACGTTGTAGATGAAAGCCCACAGAAGGTTTTGCTTGATCTTCCTGACAGTTGCCCGGCTGAGCTGTAGCGCTTTGGCCACGTCGGTCATGTCGTCCTTGATGAGGATTATTCCACCCGTCTCCTTGGCCACATCGGTCCCGCTTCCAATGGCTATTCCCACGTCAGCCGCCGCCAGAGCGGGAGCGTCATTAATCCCGTCTCCGACCATGGCCACCTTCTTCCCCTCTGCCTGGAGCTTCCTGACAATCTCCTCCTTCTGAGCTGGACGTACATTGGATATGACACTGTCGATTCCAAGATTTTGGGCAATGGCCTTCGCGGTCCGTTCGTGGTCGCCCGTGAGCATGATGACCTCTAACCCCATGGACCTTAGGGTCTTGACGGTCCTGGCGGAAGTCTCCTTGACAGTATCTGCCAGCCCTATGAGCGCCACTGGCTGCCGGTCCACCGCAAGGAAAGTGACCGTCTTTCCCTCGTTCCGAAGGCCCTCCAGCTTCTCAAGGTAACCACCAAACGGGACGGAGAACTTGCTCATGAGTTCCGAGTTGCCAAGCAGAACTTCCCGTCCCTCCACTTTGGCCTTTACTCCGAACCCTGGCAATGCTTCAAAGTCTGAGGGGTCCGCGAGGCCGACACCTGACTTTTCTGCTGCTCTAACAACTGCCTGGGCTAGAGGATGTTCGCTGCCCTGTTCCACGGATCCCGCGTACCGGAGGACCTGAGTCTCTGAGAGCTTTCCCACAGGGACAATGTCTGTAACTGACGGCTCTCCCTTGGTCAGGGTCCCCGTCTTGTCAAAGATGATCGTGTTGACCTTGTGGGCCTCCTCCAGGCTGTCTCCTCCCTTGATGAGGATCCCATTCTCCGCTCCCTTCCCAGTTCCAACCAGTAGTGCTGCCGGGGTCGCAATCCCCAAGGCACAGGGACAGGCGATGATCACCACGGACACGAAAGCCAATAGCGAGTAGGCAGGGCCTATCGGGTACACGAAGTACCAGAAAAGTGCTGAGGCTGTGGCTATCAGAACGACTGCCGGAACGAAATAAGCTGAGACCCTGTCAGCGAGACGCTGGAGAGGTGCCTTTCCAATCTGAGCCTCCTCCACCAGCTTGACTATCTGGGACAGCACAGTGTCCTGCCCTACCTTCGCAGCCCGAATCTTCAGGAAACCTGTTTTGTTTATGGTAGCTCCGATGACCTCGTCATCGACCCCCTTGTCTCTTGGCATGCTTTCCCCCGTGATCATCGACTCGTCGATGGCCGAGCCGCCCTCGATCACGACGCCATCCACGGGGACCCTTTCCCCAGGACGCACAACCACAATATCGTCGAGA
>CAYIBO010000131.1:0-3094 GCA_964361545.1 uncultured Candidatus Bathyarchaeia archaeon | reverse complement strand
GCCATCGCTCGTCGTTCGTCCTTCGCGAAACCGATTATTATGAGGTCGTTATCGGACAGTTTGAAAAGCCTGCGGAGACGCGAGTTCTCCCTCGGCGATAGGTCCGCGGCATCCCTGTTGTCCGGTGGGACTACCAGCCTTCCTTCCTTGACTGCGATGGTTATCGAACCATCAGCCCCTGCCTTAACAGCCTCATCTCTTTGAGGAATACCAGTCATTCCCACCTCGTATCTCTTGGTGAGATGAATTCCGACAGCTGCCTTACCCGGGACGAGGTCAGAATTCTCCAAGGTGAGAATTTTCCTTACAGACATTTGACGGAGAACTTCTCGCAAACGGGTCTTTCCTTCCTGTGAGAGCCTGACACCCGTCTCCGTCACTGCAGCAATTCCCTGCTCGGCAAGCCTCTCCAGCAAGCCTCTGGCTATTCCGTCATTGATCTGTAGCGCTTGTGCGAGGGCTCTTCGTCCCACCGGTCCCTCTTGGTCAATCCACAAGAGTGCGTTGAGCAGTTGAAGCAGGGTCAGCTGTGGGAGTGGTCCCCTGGTCCCCCGCCGCCATTTTTCAAGCATATCCTCGAGCATTGGGCTTCCCCGAAAATCCTACTCGTGTCCCAAAATTAACTGTTCCCAACGGGTCTGAAGGGACCGGTCAGAGTGGGAGAGAACTGGTCGGAAAATCAGCAATTGCCCTATTTCTTTGAGAGCCACCTCCTGTCTGATGTAACCCTTGAAGTTCAACACCTTCGCTAGTCTTCCTATTTATATTCACATTCTCTGCGAACTGTAGCTCATGGCGTATACTTGCCCACTTTGCGGGCAACCAGTTTCAGCCGTTCTCTATCGCAAGATTCTTGGAATTGAGAGGCATAGAAAGAGAGAGATACAACAGGCAGTTCGACTGGCAAACATCAAAGCAGAAAAGCAGTTCAAGGCCCGCCTCAATCTCTTCAAGAAGCAGATTCGAGCTTCTACGAAGGACCAACTCAAGAGAGAAAGAGAGCTTGGCGCTCAAGAAGTCGACGTGAGGTATAAGCGGCTAAACCAGACATTCCACAGCACACTTTCTCAAATGAAGACACAAAGTAACCAGATACAGAAGCAGCAGAGCCGCATCACGGAACTTGAGAAACAGCTTGAGAGGCAAACCACGCCTCAGATAGAAGGGCTCCTTTACGAGAACAATCTAATTCGAGAGTTGAAGAAACGATTTCCGGAAGACCAGTTCAAGCATACAGGGAAAGGTGGTGACATTATCCAGACAGTGATGCGAAAAGACGACAAAGCCGGTGCGATAGTCTATGAATGCAAGCGAGTAAAAAACTACTCCAAGAGCCATGTGAAACAGGCCTTCGATGCCATGAGAAAGAGAAAGGCGGATTTCGCTGTTCTCGTTACTAATGCCATGAAGAAGGGAACACAAGGATTCTTCATAGAGAGAACCGTTATGGTGGTACACGCCACAGGTGTCTTGTCACTAGCTAGTGTTCTAAGAGGTCAGATTGTCCAAATTGCAGAGATGAAGCTCGGACAGCTTCACCGAAACAAGGCGATAAAGCTCGTCCTTGGTTATCTCGAGGGACCGGAATTCGCCAATTCATTGGACACAATCATCCACGAAAACATCTCGCTGTACGAGGACCTCAAGAAGGAGATCAAAGAACACATGGCGAGATGGAAGAGGCGTCACAGATCTTACAAAAGAGTGTACGAGGAAGCGCTCACCGTGAAGGGTACCAGCAAGGCACTCTTAACTGGAGAAGCTGAAGCCAAGAGAATTGCTCCAAAAGGCACTCTCCCTGCACTCGTAGAACTACCCGAAGTAGGGAAACAACCCCACTTGTAGAGACTATGTTACTTGGCTTAGGACTTCTTTTTGTCCGAGCTAAGCCACCATTTTAGGTATTCTTTGTGGCGGCTCTTCTTCTTCTCATCATCCGACTCTTGGGCCTTGAACATGCGTTCTCGTCCTTGGAGGAGGTCCTGTGAGGTGAAGGTGAGGCCGCAGCTCTTGCACGCGTATTGCTTGATGGCGGAGTCATAGCTTAGGTTTCCGCCGCATTCCAAGCAATAGTTGGGCGTTTCTTGCCTCCCTCTGACGGGCCGGCGGGTTGCGGCTAAGATAAGGTTTCGGTTACTCCAACCCCGGCCAAACGCAACAGCGGGCCTCGGGGAACGGTTAATATGCCAAGTCCGCTTTCCCCGCTTCGGTTGGTCAGTATTGCCTCAGTCGCATGGAAGCCAGTACAAGAAGAAGCCTACAGGCGGCAAGAAACGCGCCTGGAGGGGCAAGCGAGCTTTCGAAGCGGGCAGCGAGCCCGTGGAGACGGTTATGGGCGCGGTGAAGCAGCGGTTCGTTGGGACGATGGGAGGAGGTATGAAGGTCAGGCTCGCCGCGGCCGACTGGGCCGTCGTAACCGACCAAGCCGCAGGCAAAAGCTCCAAGTCCAAGATTCTCCGTGTCGTCCGGAACCCTGCTAACGTGGACTACCAGCGTAGAGGCGTGATTACGAAGGGAGCGATTATCGAGACGGAGCTTGGCGAGGCCCGTGTGACTTCCCGGCCGGGCCAAGACGGGGTCATCAACGCGGTTCTTGTCGCAAAGACTGGCAAGCCCTGAAACCCTGTCAGGGCTGAAAGGTCCTGAAGCGTCCCGGTTTCCTGATTATCTGGCCTTCAAGTATAGACAGCACCAAGACCCGGGGGCAGGGGAGAAAGATACCCCAGTCCCGGGCGGTGCGCCAGCCGAACCTCAGAGAGATTGTGCAAGCCGCGACGGCCCTTGGATATGGTCCCGAACCTACTGAAGGGGCCGCGAAGCCGGGCTCTCCTTGGGAGAAGACGGGATACGTTGCGATAAAGAAGCCGGGCCCGAAGATTGCGACCTTGAAAGCCATCACCGGAGAGATTGTGAAGCTCCGACAGAAAGAGGCTCAACTGGCCGAGGCTAAGCAAGCGAGAAAGTAGAGGTCAAACTGGTTTTTTCTCGGGTTTTGGGCTGATACCCCTTCCCCCTCTTTATATATCCTGGCGTTCGTGGAGTCGCAGTTTCCTAGGGGAAACTGGTCGTTTTGTGCATGTTTGGGGGCTGTTTT
>CAYIBO010000130.1:0-3118 GCA_964361545.1 uncultured Candidatus Bathyarchaeia archaeon | reverse complement strand
AGTCGCAGTTTCCTAGGGGAAACTGGTCGTTTTGTGCATGTTTGGGGGCTGTTTTTGACCATGTCTCAAGGCCGACAGGGGGACAGCTTGGCGGAATCAGGCTCAAGCTGGGGCTATTTGGGTCCTGCGTGAGTTTTCCTGTTAGGATACATTATGATCTTTCCGCACCGCCCCGACTTCATCAACGCGAAAGCCTTCGAAAACTCCTCCAGCTCGAAACGGTGAGTAATCACTTTCGATAGGTCCACCATGCCCGCTTTCAAGACCTCCGCCGTCTCGTACCAGGTGCTGAAGAGGCGTCGTCCGAAAACCCCCCGGACCCGTGCGTCCTTGAAAACAATCCAGTTGGCAACGTCCACCTCCACCCTCTTCGAAGGCAAACCGAACAGAATCGCTGTTCCTCCCGGTCTCATTACCTTGAAACCCTGCTCGAAGGAAGGAGGCGCGCCCGACATTTCAAAGAACACGTCCACCCCACGGCCATCAGTCATCCGTAGAATCTCCTTCTCCACATGGTTGCTGGTCGCGTTGAGAACAGTGTTTGCCCCCATGTCCTTCGCCAGTTTCAACCTGTAATCCACGATGTCAACGCCGAAAATCCTGGTTGCCCCGAAAGACTTGCAAAGTCCGATGAGACACGCGCCTATCGGCCCGCAGCCAAAGACCGCCACAGTCTTCCCGGAAATCTCGGTCGCGGACGCAGCGTGGACCGCGTTTCCCAGCGGCTCCTGCGCCGACGCAACCTCCACCGGAATCTTCCTATCGTTCAACCAGGCGCTCTGCTCCGGAAGAGCATGATACTCCGCGAAACATCCGTCAGTGTCCACCCCTCGAAGCTTCATCCGCTCGCAGATGTGGGCGTTCCCGGTCCGGCACTGGAAACACTTTCCACACGCAATATGTGTCTCGCCGGAGACAATGTCCCCTTCACGAATGTCCGAGACTTCCTTGCCTGCCTCCACAACCTTGCCCGCGAACTCGTGGCCGATTACGAAAGGCGGCTTGACCCTGTCCCGGACCCAATCATGCCAGTCGTAGATCTGCATATCTGTCCCGCATATCGATGTGGCTTCGACCCGGACGAGGATTTCGCGGGGTCCCGGGTTTGGCATGGGCCAGTTCCTGTAAGTGGCACCTGGACCAGGCGAAGCCTTAACGACGCTGCGCATCTGCTGTTTCAATGATCATCCTCAAAGAGGCAAGAATACAGCGTCCTTTAGACCCGTAAAACGTTTTACTAAGCCGCCCTGTTCGTTCTTGGATGGGACAATGAGCCAGCAGTCCGGGCTGCAGAGAGAGACGCTAATCGATGCGCTCTGTCAAGAATTGGACACGCTCGACAAAGAGGAACTGGTGTGGCGTATCAGGACGCTTGAGAGTCCTTCAGCACCGCATGCAAGGGTCGATGGAAAGAACGTTTTGATTCTCTGTTCCAACAACTACCTTGGGTTGTGCAACCATCCCAAGCTGAAACAAGCAGCTATTGCCGCGACCAAGCGTTTTGGGGCCGGGTCCGGGTCGGTCCGGGTTATCGCCGGGACCATGTCCCTCCACCTGAAGCTGGAAGAGGTCCTGGCCAAGTTCAAGAGGGCAGAATCCTCCATAACCTTCCAATCAGGATTTGCCACAAACGCTGGAGCAATTCCTGCCCTCGTCGACGAGGGGGACTTGATTATCAGCGACGAGCTCAACCACGGCAGCATAATCGACGGTTGCCGGCTGACCAAGGCGGAGCGGCGTGTCTACAAGCACCGGGATGTTGGCGACCTGGAGAGACAGCTCCAGGGAACCGACCGATACCGCAGAGTCCTCATCATCACCGACGGGGTCTTCAGCATGGACGGCGACATCGCGCCGCTCAAGGATATTGTGAAAGTGGCACACGAGCATCAGGCCATTGTCTACGTGGACGATGCTCATGGTGACGGGGTCCTGGGCGAGAATGGCCGCGGGGTTTCCAGCCACTTCCACATGGAGGGCAAAGTGGACATTGAAATGGGAACATTCTCCAAGGCCTTCGGCTGCGTAGGTGGCTATGTTGTGGGTTCGAAGGATCTATGTCACTATCTCCAGAACAAGGTCCGAAGCTACCTACTATCCGGGTCCCACCCACCAGCCGTTGTGGGCGCGTGTATTGCGGCGTTACAGCTTGTCCAGCAGCAGCCCTCGCTGGTAAGGAAGCTCTGGGAGAACACCCGATATTTCAAGAAGGGTTTGCAAAACCTAGGATTCGACACCGGGAACAGTGAGACTCCGATTACCCCGGTCATTGTGGGAGAAAGTGGTAAAGCTCGAAAGCTTGCGGACACGCTGTTCAGGTTGGGAGTGTTTGTACTACCCATCGTTTATCCCATGGTGGCAAGGGACAGGGCAAGGGTCCGGACCATCGTGACAAGCGTCCACACCAAGAAGGACCTCGACACGGCTCTCGGAGCCTTCAAGAAAGCCGGAAGAGAACTCCATCTCCTAAGCTAGGGAGATCCATCGCTACCCAGACAGCACCCATCTGCTCGGGCAGTGGATTCCCGAGTTCAGCGCTGGGACTTGCTGTACCTTCTCTTCTCTTTCCTCAGCCTCTGGAAATGGCCCTTCGCAGCGTGAGGACTACTGGATTTTCCCGTACGATGTTTGCTGGACTTCACCAATGCCCGTAGTACACCCCGCCGAATGGTTTCGCCGGCGGTAAGTGGTTAGAGGGGTCGAATAAGAATGCTTAGATTTTCTGTGTGATTTTCGGGCGGGACTTGGGCGAAAGGGTTCTCGTCTATTCGTGGAAAGACGCTTATCTCATACCGGTCACGGTCTGAGGGTCTTGTCGCATATAGGTCCAAGATGCTCGTGCGGGGGTGAACTGGTCATCGTCGGCGAGGTCAGATCGCAGGATGGGTGGAGGACGGGCTTCAAGCTCCTCTGCAAGAAATGTGGAAAGCACTGGACCTATTCGGGGGGCTTGTACAGACAGGACCTGGAAGAGACCACGAAGGAGAGCTGAGAGGATAGGTTGTCCCTGGACGCGATGGAGGAAGAGATCGCGAATCAGATGGAAGACCTCCCGAGATTCGCGTCTCAACTGGAAAAACAAAGATTCCCTCATGTCGATCCTTCCGAACTGGTCTTT
>CAYIBO010000129.1:2836-3141 GCA_964361545.1 uncultured Candidatus Bathyarchaeia archaeon | reverse complement strand
AAGGGTCCTAGGGTCCTAGTCGGACCCGGGTTCGACGCTGGCGTCGTAGATGTGGGAGACGGCTGGGTCGTCACCCTCCATATTGAGAGTCACAACCATCCTTCGGCCATAGACCCGTACGGCGGAGCAGCCACCGGGGTCGGCGGTGTCGTCCGGGACATCCTCAGCCTCGGAACACGGCCCATCGCCCTCCTAGACCCGTTACGCTTCGGAAGCATGCAGAGCAGCCACAGCCGCTGGCTCTTCGATAATGTGGTCCGGGGAATAGGCGACTATGGCAACTGCATAGGCGTTCCCACCGTCGG
>CAYIBO010000129.1:0-2826 GCA_964361545.1 uncultured Candidatus Bathyarchaeia archaeon | reverse complement strand
CCGTCGGCGGAGAAGTCGAGTTTGACGAGTCCTTCGAGAGAAACTGCCTGGTCGACGTCGTCTGCGTCGGCCTCGGACGAAAGAACCGACTCGTCCTTGCGGAAGCCAAACACCCTGGCGACCTCGTCTATCTAGTCGGCGGAAGCACCGGACGAGACGGGATCCGGGGCGCAACCTTCGCCTCCAGAGTCCTCACCGAAAAATCCGAAGGCGAGCGCTCCGCTGTACAGGTCCCAGATCCCTTCACCAAGAAGCTAATCATCGAAGCAGTCCTAGAAGCGGTTGCCAAGGGCCTCGTCCGGGGAATGAAAGACCTCGGGGGCGGCGGGTTAGCCTGCGGACTCTCTGAAATGGCCGCTAAGGCCGGCACTGGGATGGAGATCGACCTCGACCAGGCGCGGACCCGGGAGCCAAACATGGTTCCCGCGGAAATCATGATTTCAGAATCACAAGAGCGAATGGTCCTAATCATCCGAAAGACAGACGAGAAGAATCTCGTCTCAATCCTCGACAAGTACGAGGTCGCCTACGCAAAGATAGGACAAGTGACCGGGGATGGCCTCCTCATCATCAAACAGAGAGGTAGGACCGTGGCGGAAGCTCCGGCACAGTTCGTGGCCGAAGCCCCACTCGCAATGCGGATGGCTAGGAAACCGTCATACGTAGACAACCTGGCCTTCGTGTCTGACCCTTCAGAGCCTGAGGACCTGAAGGGTCCACTCCTGAAACTACTCGCGGACCCGAACATTGCCAGCAAGGAATGGGTCTACCGCCAGTACGACCATGAAGTAGGCCTGCGCACCATTGTCAGGCCGGGAGACGGCGACTCTGCGGTCCTGCGTCTCCCCAACGGACGCTCACTATCCGTAACAACGGACGGAAACAGCAAGCATTGCTACCTGGACCCCTACTGGGGAACCGTCGGGGTCCTATCGGAAGCCTGCACCAACCTCATCACCGCCGGCGCAGAACCAGTTGCAATAGTCGACCATTTGCAATTTGGAAACCCTGGAAGCCCAGAGGTCTACTGGACCTTCAAAGAATCAGTCAGAGCCATCGCAGACTATCTCCGCACCGTCCGACTGCCATGCGTCGGGGGAAAAGTCAGCTTCTACAACGAAGACGAAACCACGGGCAGGGCTATCAAACCCTCACCGGTAATCGCGGCCATCGGGCTCAGAGAACGAAAAACCCAGAAAATCGGACCGGCACTCCAACACGAGAATGATGACCTGATAATCATCGGAACCACGTCGCCTGAGATGGGAGGCTCAGAATACTACGAACACGTACACGGCCTGGTCGGGGGACGGGTCCCGAGGGTCAACTTGAAAACAGAGAAGCCTCTCCAACGGGCCGTTTTGAAAGCCATCAGAAGCGGCCTGGTCAACTCTGCCCACGACGTTTCCAAGGGAGGATTAGCAGTAACCCTAGCCGAAATGGCCTTTCAAGGGGGAAGAGGATTCTCAGTCGACCTCAACAAGGTCCCGGGAAAGGTCAGCAGGACCGACTACTTGCTATTCTCAGAGACAAGGTCACGGTTCATCCTCGAATCCCGCCCCAAGAATACCAACCGATTAATCGCCGCGCTGAAGAGGGCTGGAATACGAGCAGCCGTCATCGGCAAAGTCCAAGGTAACAGTCTGGAGTTCCACACGAAAAACTCCCAGCTCATCAATGTCCCAATCTCAACCGCAAAAGACGCGTGGACCAACGCCATTCCACACGCTATGGAGGTAGCACCGTGAAAGAACATTGCGGCATCATCGGAATCTACGACAAGACCGGCAAACCAGTCGCTGAGCGGATCGTCAAGGGTCTAGCTGCTCTCCAGCATCGTGGGCAGGAGTCTTGGGGAATTGCGGTCCATGACCAGCCTGTTCTGAAGGGAATGGGGCTGATCGGCCAGGGAGCTGAGGCCAACGCGAAGAAGATTCTGAGAATGGAGAGCAACCGTGGAATAGGCCACGTACGCTACAGCACACGTGGCCGGACAGCCCTAGAAAACGCTCATCCACTGGACATCAGGGGAGAGTTCGCCATCGCTCAGAACGGGACCATCGCCAACACCGAGGACCTCGAACCCCTGGTCAGACAAGACTTCGAAGTACTAGAGTCCACAACCGACACGAAACTCGCAGGGCTACGCCTCCTACAACACTACAGGACCGAGAAAGACTGGACAGAAGCGTTCAGCAAACTCAGCAAGGAGTTGAGCGGATCCTACTCGTTCGTCATCGTGACAAAGCAGGGCGAGGTTCTCGCTGCCCGGGACGAGGGCGGCTACCGGCCCCTATGCCTCGGCTGGGACGAGGAAGAACAGACCCACATCGTCGCCAGCGAAAGCTGCGCCCTATCAGCCCTCCACGCGGAACTCGTCCGGAACGTCCAGCCCGGCGAGCTCATTAAGCTAGACGAGAACGGTCTCACCGTAACGAAATTCGCCGAGTCCCCACGCCACTACCACTGCGCGTTCGAGTACACCTACTTCGCCCATCCCAGCAGTAAGATCGAAGGACACTACGTCTACGATGCCCGCCGCAAACTCGGCCGGGTCCTAGCCCGGAAATACCAGTTCGAGGCAGACGTAGTCATACCGGTTCCCGACTCTGCACGTCCCGCAGCGCTGGGCTATTCGGAGGAGAGCGGGATACCGATGGAGGAGGGTTTGATGAAAGACCGCTACAGGCGAAAGGGTAGCATGCGGAGCTTTATCGAGCCCACGGACAAGAGCCGGGAAGAGATCGTCCGGGAAATTATCACCGTACGCCCAGTCGTCGAGGGAAAGAGGGTCATAGTCATCGATGACAGCATTGTCCGGGGAAC
>CAYIBO010000128.1:0-3151 GCA_964361545.1 uncultured Candidatus Bathyarchaeia archaeon | reverse complement strand
GGACGAGGGCCGCGAAAAGCTTCCAGGATCGGACGATCCTCTTGAGGGCGTAGGAAAGCAACGGATTCTACCCGCGGAGTGTTCAGACCCCGGTTTTTCAACTTTGCCTAGTAGCCAAGTCATGCGTCTCGGCAAGGGGGGATCTGGATCAACCTAATGTTTTTCTGACTATGAAATGGAAGAGGTTTCCCTCTGTCCGCCAGTCCACCAGTTCATTCTTGGTCTGGTCGACCCATCGCTCCATCTCAACATAGGCTGTGGGATCGTCGGAGACGACGTGAACCACCACGCCCTTTTCCGAAGTTTCCATCAGCTCGTTCAATCGAACAATGACTGCGGCACACTCCACGCCAATCTCGAACATTTCATGGTCGGGGTAGGCCTTGAAACAGCGCACTCGGAGGCGCCGTATCTTCTCATGAAGAATACCTCTCGCCGCACTTGGGCCCGACAGAAGTGCTTGTTCTAAAAGAAAGCTAGAAGGCCTAAGCCTGACTACCCATCCCTCCTCGTAAGGGGAATCATTGAGTAGCTTGGGCCTCTTGATTGCTGACGTGTTCGTTTCCAGAATCGTCCCGGAAAAGGGGGAGGGGACAGGACCAACAAACCTCAAACTCTCCAAGGTTCCTAAGCTACGCCCTCTTTGCAATTCAACTCCCGCCTGCTTGAAACGGGCAGAGATGAACTTGCCCGCTAGCCCGGACAGAATACTAGTGATGCCAATGGTTACATCAGTTTCTCCACGACGCCGCGTCCAAGTGTTGTTTTCAACGTCATAGAGAAGATTGTCCGGAAACAGGCAATGGTCAATCTCCAAAGCTGTCTCGTAGAAAACTGAGAACTCACGTATTGACTTTTCCGGACCTTATTTGGACGCAATATATAATAGAGAATCACAAAGCCACTAATTCTCTTTCAACAAGAAAAAGGTAGTAGGGTTGCCCCGGTTCAAGACATCGGGAGACATTCTCAAAATTGTCTCCAACAAAGACCAAATCCGCAACATTGGCATCATCGCCCACGTTGACCACGGTAAGTGCGTTAGTGGGGACAGCCTTGTCACGCTGTCGGATGGGCGGATTGAGGAGATTGGCCGAGTCTACGACCGCTTGAAGGCCCAGGGTCCTGGGCCGGTCCAGGTTGACTCCCTCAATGTTACGACGCTTGAGATGGAGGACAGAGGGGTGTCGCACGTCTGGAAGCTGCACGGGGACAAACTTGTCAAAGTAACTCTCCAAAATGGTTACTCTGTTGAAACGACTCCGGAGCACCCGTTTTACGTGGTCGATGGGGATGGGTCGGTCAGGAAGAAGAGGGCGGACACTATTGAAAAGGGGGACTTCGTTCTTGTCCCGAACACTCTGAAGTCTCAGCCCGCTCGAATTGAAGAGATAAAGTCCGAGATTCTGAACCAGCTAGGTTCTCACGGTTATTTCATCGCTTATCTCAGGGACCCGTTTTCGAAGCTTCTAAGAGAAGCAGCCAGAAAGAGAGGAGTAAAGGCTGTCCACTCCGAGCTGCGGTTACGTTCGTCGTTGGTTGCGTTTTCGATTGGGGTTGAGAAGGGTCGGGTTAGGATTGACGACCTTGCGAAAGTTGCGGATTCTCTTGGGATTTCTCGGAGTGAGGTGTACGACGGGATACACGTTGTTGCCTATCGGCTGAGCCGGGAAAAGCCGGGTCGACTGTCCTGCCTGATACGGCTTCCGAGGACACAGAGGCAGTTTGAGGAACTGTCCTACCTTCTTGGTTTGCTCTGGGGAGACGGGTCCGACCGTGCCAGTTTCAACAACGGCAACAAGACGCTACTGGAAACTGTCTCCGGCATATTCCGTAGGGTCTTTGGCGTAAGTACAATCCTGGTCAAGGATAAGAGACGGAATACTTTCAGGCTCGACCACCACGGAGGCTACAGCCTCATCAGGTTCCTCGAGGACGTCTTCCAGTATCCTCGCAAGCACAAGGCTAGGAATCTGGTTTTCCCACAGCTTGTTCTGAGGATTGGTAATGGAAGTGTTGCCGCCTTCCTTCGAGGAGTGTTCGACACCGATGGTGGCGTTGAGTGGACGAGCAGGATCGTTTCGCTGACGACCGCCAGTGAGAAGTTTGCAAACCAAGTCTCAATCGCACTGCTAAGGTTCTCGATAATTCCTACAATACGGCGAAAGGGAGTATACTTCACAATTTCAATTTCAGGAGATGACACGCGTAGGTTCGAGGAATCGATAGGCTTCGCGATTGCTCGAAAGCGAAGGTCTCTACGAAGCGTCGCCAGCAGAGCAGTGACTAATCGGAAGACGGGGATCGTTCCCGTTGCGAGTGAAGCTCTGCTTGATACGAGAACTCGCCTCGGCGTACCTTCCCGTTACATGGAATCCCGGATACCCTACTACCGAAGCTACGAATCAGGCAGACAGAAACTCACCCGGCCGGTCTTTCGGAATGTTCTGAAGGCGTTCGAGGAATTCTCCGCCAGGCAACAAAGGACGACTCCGGCTAGTAAGACGATAGCTAGATGGAATACCCTCCTAGGGGGCGACGTTCGTCCTGTAAGTGTCAAGACGGTCGAGTCCCGTGAGGGATCCTTCGACGTTTACGATCTAACAGTTCCCGAGAACCACACTTTCGTTGCCAACGGGATGATCGTCCACAACACCACGATGACTGACAGCCTTTTGGCCGCCGCGGGACTCCTCTCTCCGTCACTCGCAGGCACTGCGCTCGCCATGGACTTCATGGAAGAGGAGCAGAAGCGGCAGATGACCATCAAAGCAGCGAACGTCAGCCTTCTGCACGAGCATGGGGGCACACCCTACGTCATTAATCTAATCGATACTCCAGGGCATGTTGACTTCTCTGGAAAAGTGACGCGGTCGCTCCGAGCAATTGACGGAGCGGTGGTAGTTGTAGACTCTGTCGAGGAGGTTATGGTTCAGACCGAGACCGTGACGCGGCAGGCTCTTGAGGAAAGGGTCCGGCCGGTACTCTACATTAACAAAATAGACCGTCTCATCAGGGAGCTGAAGCTGACTCCGGAACAGATTCAGGAGCGAATAGGACGGATCATCAAGGACTTCAACGCTCTATTGGACCTTTACGCTGAGCCCGAGTTTCGGGAGAAGTGGAAGGTCAGCTTCGCCAGCAACACAGT
>CAYIBO010000127.1:0-3170 GCA_964361545.1 uncultured Candidatus Bathyarchaeia archaeon | reverse complement strand
AGAAGCAGCTTAGAGCACTGGCAGAGAGATGCGGAGGAGGAGAGGAATCCAAGGCCTTTCACGGGAAACCGTTGAGGCATCTTCTCCTCGGAAGCGTATTACTGGTGCGGGGGGTGGGTTCAAACACACATTCAATTTTCACGGAAAAAGCAAACCTCAGAGCAACTTACGGATTGAGAGCAGGCTTCTTACTCGGAAAGCGCGCTTTCCCTGATAATAACCGTCTCCTTTTGTAGTCGCACTCGATTTCGGGTCTCCTTCTCGGAACTGGTCACGTGTGGCGGGCCCGCGGGGTATTGAACCGGAATGGGTTCAATACCTCAACCCGACGCCCGTGCGGTTACATTCAGTTACAAATAGTTGCAAGAGAGTCCTTCAGAAGGCCTTAATGGAAAAGTCGCGGATTGCTCTTCGAAATCGGGACTGCAACCCCAACCATTTATGTGAAACGACGGCTGAAGGGCTGGCGAAGCCTCTAGCTTGTTTCCGTTTGAGAAAGTTTCTTATACAAATCAGTTAGCGAAGAGATTCTCTGAAGATAGTTGAATTCTAGGGCTTCACACTTAGCGTTCCTCTCTCTGGTCTCGCTAATTCTCCTCTCGCCCAGCATGGTTCCGAAGGCCCAGGCTGCACCCACAATCCTCTGCAACGGCGACAGCGCAATTGAGAGTCCGAGACCCGGTGTAGCCTTCTACGTGTCTGTCACGGTCTGCGGTACAATCGACCTCTCAACAGGCAACTTCGTCACCACCTACCACAGCGTGTTCTCCTCAGCCAACAGTTCGGACCTCAAGCCCCTCAAGAGCACGTACAACTACATGGCCTGCATCGGCGTAGGCTACATCGCCTGCGTCACAGGATGCAACACCACCTGTCAGGGAGTCATAAAGGTCGTCTACTCTAAGACGTACAGGGCAGGTGAAGGAATCTTCCTCTCATCCTCTACGACCGCCAAGACGTTCGGTCCCTTCCGCTCGAATAGTGAGCCGAACGTGGCCTTCACCTACATCCAAGTCAACTATCAGGACCTGCTGTCGAACCAGAAGTACTCTATCTCAACGGACATGTGTGTACCCGCATACACAGCCTTCGCATGCGCATTCTAGCCGAAACTTCCCTCTCTTTTCTTAAGATCCCCCCTCAGAGAGAGGCGAGTATGCTCCTGTGACCGAATCTTGACTAACCCCTTCCACACGCTAGTATTTGCGAAAATGATTTCTAGTAGAGCTCCTATCAGTGTCGGAGGCAAATTTGAACCATACAACAAGCGGACTCACTCTCCTCCTCATTTTCTTCACAACAATGCTACTTTTCTCCCCAACTCTAATGCCTGAGGTGAGTGCTACCCTCTGCAAATACTGACATACTCGACTGGGGTCCCAGAGGAGAGGGGAGCTTCGGGATCCGTGCAACCCTTTGCGGTATCGTGGATGGTAGAACGGGCAGGTTCTCCGGCACTGCGGCTTGGAGCAGGCGGCTGGGAACGGCGACGTGTAGCAGGGGTAACTTTGCCCCTGCCTCCTCATCGGTAAACTCGCCAGTTTACGAGAGGTTTCGATTTCCAAAAGCCGACACTTATCAGTCTTCTTGGTCCACTTGGTTAGAAGTCTTTCCGTCTTCCGAACCTATCTTCCAGCTGTCTCAATCTTCGTTGAAGCTCGTCCTCCCTCTGAAGGTCGTATAGGCTGTTCAAAACCCGGAGGACAGCAACTATTACCAGTAGCCATCCGAGAGGAGCGTAGTAGTAAAGGGTCACTACTCCTCCCACTAACAGTCCGAACCCTGTGAGAATCGCAATCCTAGAGAACTGGCGATGGGTACGAACTTCTTTCATCAGAACCTGTCGATACTCGCCGAGTTCTTGTTCGAGTCTTCCGGTTGAGGACACATCTTTGTCGGACAAGACACGCCTACCCTACTTTTCGCGCTTCTGGCTCAGCTTGCCCCTTTGAACGTTCCCTCACCCTCCGCACTTCAGATTTGAACTACTGAATTTTGTGTGTGTGGATAATGGTGCGGGGGGTGGGATTTGAACCCACGAACCCCTGCGGGACAGGGTCCTGAGCCCTGCGCCTTTGACCTGGCTTGGCAACCCCCGCGGCAAGAAGGGTTTCGAAAACTTGCCTGATAAAGGCTTCAGAACAGAAAACCAGGCCCGAGTGAAATGATCAGGACAGAATAAGGGTCCTTGTCCAATAGTGACGTCGGGAAAGAAGGGATTGTAAAAAGGGGGTTTTCTTCCCAGGAGATTAGCTGCGTCTTTACTTGGTCTGCTCTAGAATAATCTCTATGGTGGAGACGTTTCTGGCGTCCTGGGCTTCTCCGACTACCTCCGTACCCAAACTCACATGCTTGGTCAAGCTGCTCTGGAAGAAGCGGTTATTCACCACTTCAGCCACGTCCACAGCTGTGCTGATGGCTCTTCCGCGAGCCTTTATTGTCAGCTTCTTGGCACCGGTGTTAAAGTGCATCATGACCGCCGTAGCATAGGCCATAATCGGCTTCTTGCCGATCAGTACGGTGTCCGGTGGGATGTTGCTTCTGCGGGGCTGGGTAGGAGCTCTCTCAGACTGCGTTTGTTCTTCTGCCATGCAATTCACCTCCGAGGCTTCAGTAGTACAGTGTCCGGCAAAGCGTTCTAATGCGCAGAAGGCCCTTATGTATCTATCTGGGCCAGTCTAATGGCTAGGGCATAACCACGAATAGTTCGTAGGAGCGTTTTCCGGTCCCTGCGCTCTATGGAGGGAGCCACCGCCGGAATGAGTCGCCCCCCACTATCCGTCCTGCTGCATGCTGGATTTCCGTACAGCTTCAAGTCTGAGGCTCTGTTCGACCACGGGTTCGCCGGGCTAGCTACGTGGCTTCTGATAATCTCGTCGGCGAGCGGGGTGTTCGGACGGTACGTGTATGGAAAGCTTCCAGTGGTGCGCCGGGTTTCAGGTACTGGAAGCCCGCCCACCTTTTCATGGGACACCTCTACTGTATGTCTCTGCTGTCGCGCATATGGTGAACCAACTCTAGCGCAGAAGAAAAGGCAGAGGATTATTGTAGCCCACCGGCTCCCTAGGAGTCGAGAAGCACTAACAGCTTTCTTGGAATAGTTCCTTATCTTTACCTGGAAACCTGCACTAGCTGGGGTTTTGTCAAGGCCTCAATGGTTAGCTTTGCGA
>CAYIBO010000126.1:0-3187 GCA_964361545.1 uncultured Candidatus Bathyarchaeia archaeon | reverse complement strand
TCCAGAAAAGGCGAGAAAATCACAATCCAGTTCTTGAACATCAACAGGCATGTGAGGAACAGACTGAGCCGCGTCCACGAGGACGCGACAGCCATGCTTGTGGGCTTCACGAATCATCTCGCGAACTGGGTTGATAGTGCCAAGAACGTTGGATGAGTGAGCTACACAGAATAGCTTCACACCATCATTCTCTAAATGTTGATGAAAATCATTTTTCAGAAGAATGCCGTCGTCAGAGATTCCAACATACTTCAATGTCGCACCCTTTTCTCGCGCTAGAAGCTGCCATGGGACGATGTTGCTGTGGTGCTCCATCTCGGTCAGCATGATTCCATCTCCGAGGCCGATGTTGGGTCTGCCCCAAGAATGGGCGACTAGGTTGATCCCTTCCGTGGTCCCGCGGACGAAAACAATCTCCTCAGGATAACGAGCGTTTATGAAACGCGCAATCTTCGCTCGCGCCTCTTCGTGAGCCGCAGTAGCTTCCTCGCTGATCTTGTAGATTCCACGGTGAATGTTGGCGTTGTACTCGCTGTAATACCGGCTTAATGTTTCGATAACCTGTTTCGGTTTCTGGGTCGTGGCCGCATTGTCGAGGTAGACCAGAGGCTTGCCATTGATGACACGCTTCAGAATTGGAAAGTCTTCCCTGATCTTTTCGACATTGTAAGGCAATGTCTTCTGCATAGTCCGTCCTCTGACTGTAAGGGACGAAAACTCTTGTGGGAATTTAGGAGTTTTCAGTGGTGCATGTGGTGCTCTTCGGGGCTGCGGGCGCCTGTGGCTTGTTCCTTACCTTTGGGTATGAAGCTGTGTCCGCAGCCGCAGGTCAGGTAGTCTCCGGGGAAGTTGAACTTGAAACCCCCGCCCATCTCGGTCTCGACATAGTCGATCTCTGCGTCCCCCAGCAGGTCAGCACTCTTGGGGTCGGCGATTATGTTGACGCCGTTCTTGTGTTCGACAATATCGTTTTCTGCTTGCTTGTCGAGTTTGAGTCCGAACTGGTAGCCTGCGCAGCCTCCTGCCTTGACAAAGACTCGTAGGCTGAGGGATGTGTCGTCGACCTGTTTGAGATAGTCTTGGACTTTGACCGCAGCTTTCTCTGTTATACTAATAGACATGTTCTTCCTACCCCTCCTAGTTCAGGACTTCCTTTTTAACCCAATCGTAACCCTTTTCCTCCAGAACCTCGGCGAGCTCGGGTCCGCCTGACTTTACGATTCGCCCGTCGAGAAGAATGTGAACGTAATCGGGCTTGATGTAGCGTAGAATCCTCTGGTAGTGGGTGATTATCATGACGCCCATCTCGGGTCCCACCAGTTTGTCAACTCCTTCCGCAACTATCTTGACGGAGTCTATGTCCAAACCCGAGTCTGTTTCGTCCAAAACGGCTATTTTGGGCTGTAGAATGGCAAGTTGGAGTATTTCGCACCGTTTCTTTTCGCCGCCCGAAAGGCCATCGTTCAGGTAGCGCGTGGCGAAGGACTCGTCCATCTCAAGCAGTTTGAGCTTCTCCTTCAAGAGCTTCCTGAACTCCAGCACAGAGACCATTTCCTGCCCCAAGTCACCTTTCCGGCCGCCCTGCCTTACAGCGTTGTAGGCTGTACGAAGGAATGTTGCAAGCGAGACCCCCGGGACCTCGTACGGGTACTGGAACGCCAGGAACAGTCCCTTACGTGCCCTAGCATCAGGAGCCAGGGGAAGTATGCTTTCTGAGTCGAATAGAATGTCGCCCTTTGCGACTTTGAACTTCGGATGTCCCATGATGGTGGACGCTAAGGTGCTCTTCCCGGACCCGTTGGGACCCATGACAGCGTGAATCTGGCCCTGGTTAACGGAGAAGTCAACGCCCTTGAGGATCTCTTTATCCTCTATCTTCACGTGGAGGTCTTTGATATCGAGATGACTCATCTCGAGGCCTTCCCTTGCTGTCAACGGTCGCGCTCCTTATCTCCGTTTTAGCGGTTTCTTAGGCTCCCAGAAGCGATTCGAATATAACATACGTCATATTTAAACACGACATTCCCCAGCATACCCAAAACAATCCCATCTCTAGTACAGGCACCCTGACGAGCCCCGAGACTACTGTCCATACTTGACGGGTCTAGCAAAATTTTCCCAGCCGAGCTTTGAAGTATCTCTTCACTCCATAACAATTTCCTGTCAATATTACGCCTTCCGGATTACCAGGAAACTGTGACCTCGGAGCAATTTCTGGAGTTACGCCGCGATTAAGCCCAGGCTAGAGCTTAGCCCTAGCCAACCGCCTGGTTGGTAGAAAGAATGGCAATACTGCTAACTCCGACAAGGATCAAAGGAAGCCACTACCTTCTGATTCCCAAAGACCTGGCACAGCTTCTAGAAATCAGCGACGACAGCGTTCTCAACTTAACGATAGAGGAGTCTGACAGAGGACAACGGCTGATCTACTCCATCCGGGAACGGTCCAACAAATCCGCGGAGAATTAGAAAAAACAAGTGGAACATCAATGGGGCTGCTGCCGGAGTTCTTCATGCTGCTGGGAATAGACATATTCCTAGCCATGAGCCTCCTCAGCGCCCTACTCGACGACGACCTACCATCGCCAGTCCAATACCTCTTCCAGGGAGCAGCCATCGTCGGGCTTGGCCAGCTTATGATGAGCCAGGGATACGTCAACAGCGGTGTCTTCGGCCGAGACCCGACCGACACAACACGCTTCTGGATCAGCACAGTCTACCTCGCCTCCGCCATCTCCAACGTCATCGGGCTCAACGTCTACCTAGCAGCCGTCCGTAGAAAAATGGCCCTAGCATCAACCTTCTCAGGAACAGTCACCGTTCCCACACTGATTACTTCTGCATTCTTCGTCTCATCCTTCCTTGGTAGCGGCGGAGACATCAGCTTCACACCAGCCACCATAATGATGCTCGTCATCGCGGCAATCGCCAGCGGGCTCAGCATATTCGCGTTCCTACGACAAGCATCCAAGCACATAAACGCAACCTCAGCAGAACCAACACTGCCTAGTACACCGCCAGGCACACCGATCGTTTCTGGGGTCGCCGCATCCCCGGCGTCGAGTCGTCGTTCTCCTTCGTCGAGCTGAAGCGGCTCTACGAGTCCGGCGCGCTCGCGGGGCACGAGAGCGAGCTGGCCCTCGGCGCGGCCCTGGTCTTCACCGGCGCGCTCGCGAAGTCGGCACAG
>CAYIBO010000125.1:0-3194 GCA_964361545.1 uncultured Candidatus Bathyarchaeia archaeon | reverse complement strand
AGAATGCTTGGGTTTTCTGAAAATATTGGCAGATTCAGAATCTCGAGGTATTGTTTTGGGGGGGAAGGGTCTGAGGATAGGTGCTAGAGAGGTATCTGCCGCAGAGTTTGAAGGTGAGGTAGTCATGGTTGTCCGTTCCTACTTGCATCAGGTTTGCTGACTGTTTGTGGGTTTCTGGGCATGTGAGGAAGCCTTATATTTTGCATTCTGCATTATGTAAACAGCTATGGCCAAGACTGTTGCGGTGAGAGAGGATACGTGGGAGAGGATGAGGAAGCTCCTGGATGCTGGGGATGCGAAGACTTTCGATGAGCTGATCAGGAAACTCCTGGACGCAAAGCATCGGGTTCCAGCGTCAATGTTTGGAATAGACCGAGAACGTGGAATCCGCCTCACTCGCGAGGAGCATGAAGAAATTACAAAGGACGTTCACTAGCTGGCCGATTCTACAAGGCCTGGTGTAGAGACTGTAGTTCTCGACTCGTTTGCATGGGTCGAGTACTTCTCCGGAACGGCGGCAGGAGAGCGGGTGAGAGGGTTCTTGGAGTCCTCATCTGCCGTTACGCCTACTATTGTTGTGGCTGAGCTATCCGAAAAATACCGTAGGACGGCAGAGGAGTTTGGGGCACGATTCGAGTTCATACGAAGCAGAAGCAGACTCGCCGCACTGGACGAGAACCTGGCAAGAACCGCCGGCCTCCTCAATTTTGAGCGGAAAAAGAAAGTCAAAGGATGGGGAATGTCCGACTCGATCATCCTCGCCACAGCGTTGCTCTCCAAAGCTAGGGTAGTTACCGGAGATCCTCACTTTGAAGACCTTAAGAAAGAGACCATCCTAATTTAGAATGCTTCATGGAAGCCCTCAATTGTCGCACAGTCTGACCCTTCTGTGTTAGGACGAGTGTAGCAGGCCTGCTGAGTACATTAGAGATACTCCTGTTAGTAGTGCTAGTGCCCAGGCTGTCTTGTTGGTGAGAATTGCCGATTGTTGTAGGAACCTTGCTAGTTTCCGGCGACATGCGCCGTAGTTCCTTCGAATTTCACTGCCTCGTTTGCAGTACCTTCTCGCATCTGAGGCAGACCAGTCCTCCGATTAGGGAGTGGCCAGGTGCCCATTCCACATTCATCCTCTCAGCCTTTTCATGCGCACACGACTCCTGTAAGTCAGAAAGCCTTCTCTCGAACTCTTCCCTGAGGGTCTTAGCAGTGGCCTCGGGTTTGATTATGACGAGCTCCTTTTCTTCCCCATCGACTTCAACTTCGACTATCCCGACGAACCTGCCATTGGTAATCTTGGCGTAGGCTTCGAGCCATGCCTTACAACCGTCACAGGTCTGGTGGACGGGAACTTTGCCGTTGAACAGCAGGGGCGCGTTACTGAGATAGTTCTCGGTCCTCCGGAATAGGGGAAAGGGCGCTGCGTCTCCGTACTTCCGCTTTCGCTCTTCCTCGGGAATGGTTTCGAGTTTTCGGTACTGGAGAAAGTCGCCCTTCCGCCACGACTCCATGAAGCTATCGAGGTGTTTGGTCTGCCAGCCGCCCTTTACCTTCGCATGGCACTTGGGACACTCTGAGTCCTCATCGTAGAAGCTGTCGAATAATCCCATTTCCCAGAACCCCTCCTGAGAAGGTCGTCGTCGACACGGGAATGACTACTTAAGACTCGTCCCTGTCCCCAGGCGGAACGAATCCTGGATTGAAGCCGTTCGGCAGAGAGATGGTTTACAGATTATGAAATTGGTGGGAGCACGGAAGAAGATGGAGCCTAGGGAAGGCCATCCTTCAAAGATCAACCTTCGAGCAACCGGGAGAAGGACAAAAGGCAACCTTCTAGAATACATACGGTCCATAGCCCCTAACGAAGAGCTTGCCGCAAGGTTAGAGAAGGTTCTGGAGAAGAGAAGCCTCATACGACTCAGGACCTCAACGCGCTACCCCGCCTGGCCTACTTCTACAGCCCCTTCCCGGCGGACCTCGTCCGCAAGAGCCCGCAGGCCGAAGAGAAGCGCCCACAATATCCCCCCCAGAAACCCCGAGATTGTGAAGCTGAAGGGATTCCTGAAGGGTCTGCGGGTCAGAAGAAAGGACGTAAAGGCAGCTAAGAAGTCGCTTTTCGGGAACGCGAGAGGATAGCCCTATCTTCCCGGCAGCCTTCCTCACATTGCTGGGGATAAGGACGATCCCCGAGATAATAGTGGGACCCTACCCTGTGGGCTCTTACACTATCGCGTTCTATGTCCCTATGGACGTCGATCCTGGCGGGGTAATGCATATATTTTCGGATAACCGAAATGGGTTTCGGAAAACCGAAGAGAACAGCCATGTACCTGGATAGGATACTGGGGAGCGGGACCAAGGTCAACGCGCTTTCCACCCTGGTGCAGCGCTCGGACATGGAATTCATGGAGAGCGAGCTAGCCCGGGAGATTGGGTCTTCCGTTTCTGAGGTGAACCGGCAGATGGGGGACCTGGTCGGGGTGGGGCTGGTGAGAATGAGGAGGGAGGGAAAGGGAAAGTTCTACTCGATAAACAGGAAGCATTTCCTCTATTCTCCCCTCAGGAGCCTGTTTAGGAATCTGGAGGATGTCTACAGGGAAGCGGCCAGGCAGATTGCCGGCTACGCGGCCAAGAGACCCGGACTCGTCTCGGTGATCCTGTTCGGCAGCCTAGCCAGGGGAAAGATAAGAAGCGAGTATGCAAAGCAGCCCAGCGACATTGACATAGTCGTCGTGGTCGACCGGGATAAGGAGAGAATGGAGAGGGAGCTGGCGAGGTTCATAGAGGAAAAGACCACTGAGACGTACGGCATAATGGTATATCCCATCGTTCTGACGAGGGGGGAATATGTCAAGGGTCTGGAAAAAGACCAGTTCGTCATAGACGTTCACGCCCAGGGGGAAGTCATGTACGGAGAGAAGCCGAGAAGATTCAGCTAGGTGGGCCCTGCGAAAGGCTGGAGAGTACCTGGAGTCCGCAAGACACAACCTGAAGGCTGGAAGGCTCTTCCCCGCGGCCGAGGAAATCTTCAGGTCCGTGGAGACGACCCTGGAGGCGCTCCTCTACCATTACGGTGTGAGGAGGATAGAGTATCCCGGCAGTAGCAAGAGGTTCACTGGGAGATTGGCGTTACAGTTTCTGGTGAGGGATACGCTCTTGTCGGGGCGGAGGATTGACAGGAGGGCCTACGACAAGTA
>CAYIBO010000124.1:0-3197 GCA_964361545.1 uncultured Candidatus Bathyarchaeia archaeon | reverse complement strand
GAAATACTTGAGGCCCTGAAACGCAGAGGTGCCACGAAAATCACACGTGTCTCTTACGCTGTGGGTCTCCCGGTTGACAGGGCTAAGAAGTCCCTGTCGGACCTGGCATCCTTCGGGCTTCTAAGAGTTCAGACGGGCGAGGAGACTTCCTACTCGATAACTCACAGGGGTTTGGAGTTTCTTGATGCTTATTGGAAGTTGGCAGGGTTTCTGAAATTCTTGGACGAGAAGAAACCTGCGGCGCAGGAAGGTGAAACGTTCTAGGCTACGTAGCTTCGGTATTCTTTCTCGAACTCTTTGACTATCTCGAACTTTGGCAATCGTCGGGATCGCAGCTCCCCGTGGTGTTGGAACGTGATTTCTGGGAACATGACTGCGGGCCCGTCGGTGGCCAGCCTCGTGGCGGGGTGGTCGGGTCCCAGGACCCGGCTGCAGATTTGTCGGGTTAGCCGTCGGACATCCCCCTCGTCAACGTAGCCTAGGCTGTGGAGATACTCGTGTAGCAGGGTGTAGAAGACGTAGGCGTTGATGTAGCGTCTGTCCTTGGCCAGGTGGGTGATTTGGTCGAGGAGGCTCCTGTTCATCACAATGAAGTTAGAGCCCATCTGGTGAAAGGCCCCAATGTAATCGGGCAAATCTGCGAGCCCCAGCATCAGCCCTGTCCTGCGTCTTCCAAGGCTTGTCTTGACGGATTTCTTGACGAGCTGGAAGACTTCGGAGAAGTCGAAGCTTCGATCAAGGTTTTCAGACGTGTCCATGCCAGAATTCCTGTAGCCGTTGAGCTGTGGGCTACACGAAAGTTTCCATGAGCGGCTATTTAAGGACTGGATTTTCAAGAACCCGCTCAGGTGACCATTCTCGGGCCACACTAGGGACGAGTGGAAGAGAATTGTGGAGGCTGTTGAATATTCCGTCCCGCTCTACGAGTCTATCAGCGAAGCGATTTCCCTAGGCCTGGCCGGCCCGTTACGGAGGAGAGCCATAGAATGGCTCAGATACTTCAGAAAAGATTGGGTCCTGGACCTGGGAACCGGCCCGGGCGTCTCCAGCAGAATCCTCCTCTCAACAGGTTTCGAAAAGGTTGTAGGGGTGGACCCCTCTCCAAAGCTGTTGAAATTCGCAACGTCTATGCTGGGGGACGGATTTCATCCAGTAGTGGGAATTGCGGAGAACCTCCCTTTCAGGGCCGGGAGTCTTGACGGTGTTCTTACCTGTTTTGCGTTGAGGGATGTGAAGGATCTTGTTGAGAGCCTTCGGGAAGTTTCGAGAGTGGTCAGAAACGATGGCGGTCTTGCGGTTGTTGACATCGGGAAGCCTGATGGCTTGTTCTGGAGAGAGCTACTTTGGCTCTATGTCAGCCTCGGCATGCCGCTGGTAGCTCGGTTGTTGATCCGTGGTAGAATTCGTGGGAATCCCTTTCGCATGATCATTCCCACGTTTCAACGATTGTTGACGAATGGAAGATTGCTGGCTCTGATGGAGCGGGAGTTTGGGCCTTCGAAACTGAAAGAGTTCATGCTCGGAGGATTAGTGATTGTTGAGGCGAAAAAGGCAGGTTCCGGCCTCGAAATGAGAATTCGACCTGGAAGGTCCCTTCTCCACGAGGTGCCTGTGGCTATGAGGTCAGGGGAATGGGAGTTTGAGCAACATTAACAGAGTGGTGCACATTCATCCGGCCTTGTCAGAGGTTGTTCAGCGGGCCTCGGCCAGCGTCCATTAGCAACTCGCGTAAGACTTAACCGACCTGCACCTCCCAACCAATTTTCCATGAAGTGGGTTACGAGGGAAAAGGCCAAGGTTGACCGAATAGCATGTCCATGGCTGATCTCAAGGTTCGTGGATAAGCAGGCGGAGTTTCTCTTCGTCCCCAAAGAT
This sequence comes from uncultured Candidatus Bathyarchaeia archaeon, assembly GCA_964361545.1. GTDB lineage: Archaea > Thermoproteota > Bathyarchaeia > 40CM-2-53-6 > 40CM-2-53-6 > BA-19. Next base: position 1,322 of record CAYIBO010000124.1, on the reverse strand, counting down.
CAAGTCCTCAAGGTGGCGAAGGAAACTGGTGCCATATCTTTTGACGCACCCGGCGCAGAGCTCACGCATTATGAGGAAGGCGGGTACGAATACGTCAGCTTCGACGCCATTATCAGAAAGTACAATCTCAAAGACCTAGCTCTGCTAGAGCTGGCTAAGATCGTGAGGTCAGCGGATGCTGAGCCCCCGGACCCGGTTCCTGAGGGCGCGGGCTTGGAGGCTGCAGCACTCGGCTTTCGTCAGATTGCCAAGGATGACTATGATAACATGAGGCTGCAGTTTCCATTCTATGATGCGCTGTACGCGTATTGCAGGTGGAAGGTTGAGAAGGGCGGCCAGCTGGAGCATGCACGTCCGCGCTAGTCATTCTCTCGATACGAAGGCCTGGGCCGACGTGACTCACACCTGATTTGCACCAAATCTCGATAAACCAGTAATTAGGGTCCAGGCCGCATCTGGACTAGTGCTGGGCTGAACTTGTTTAGGCCGGTTTCGTACCACAGGCACCTTGTCCTGATCATTGTAGTAGTTGGGATTGCTTCCACCGTAGAGTACTATCTTGCATCGCCTCCTTTCATATCACAATCCGTGAGTGAAAACCCTCCCGGGAGCAAGCTCACAGGTTTTGGTGGTGGGAACGTTTACGGGGAAGCTCATATCGATGGACAGTGAGCGTCTAACTCACCGCTTCATAGCGCGAGGCCTTCAGTGCCTTGTCAGGAGTTTCCGAAAGGCAGAATATTCCGGCCATCGTATCCTCCGTCTGACCAGGCTTTGATACGTGAACGTATTGGCGGTTACGAGGAAGAGTTGGTTGCCTATCGCGAAGCTCTGAGGGACGAGATCCGCGCTCACAGGAACTTCTTCAGGGTTACTATTCTTACGGGGTTTGGCCTGCTAATAGGAGGAATCCTCATCCTGAACTACTACACTCCCCTTGGCTGGCTGCTGGTCCTGGTCGGGACAATTCGAGGATTGAACAGTCTCTACGATATCCAGAGAGAGGACATGCTCAAGAAGAAGCTTAGAGAACTGGAAGAGAGATTCGGAGGAGGAGAGGAATCCAAGGCCTTCACGGGAAACCGTTGAGGCATCTTCTCCTCGGAAGCGTATTACTGGTGCGCACACACACAATTCACTAGTTCAATTCCTGACGGCCGCACCAGATAGGGCTCACACACCTCGGGCGGATTTTCGTTCAACGGCACACTCTCCAACAATATAATTGGCTACGTCGAGAACTGGATGCTCCACCAGCTCTTCCCATTGAACGCAGCTCTTCCCGTACCACGGATGGTTTCTCGTGCTGGTCAGCAACAACG
>CAYIBO010000123.1:0-3231 GCA_964361545.1 uncultured Candidatus Bathyarchaeia archaeon | reverse complement strand
AGCTTCTAACCCCCTGAAGACCCAAGGTCCTCTGCTCAGCAGCGGCTAGCCAGAAGGACCCGGTCCCTAAGGGCGTCCGGAACCCTGCTTCCAAACCATTCGTTCGCAAGCTTCTCAATCCGACCCAGGCGCGTCACAGCCTGACCTTGCACTGACGCAATCTCCTCTGCCATCCTCGCTCTCTTGGACTCCAAATTCCTCCTGGCATCCAGAAGCCTAGCATACTCCCTCCTGAGCTCCAGTCTACGAGACCTAAGCTCTCTTACCGTCTCCGTACGAAGAAGCTCTGCCCTCGCTCTGAAAACCTGCCTGGCTTCCTTCTGAAGCGAGAGAAGCGAGCCGTCCACAATCCGACCCCCACGCTCCAGGACCTTCCTACTCTTCTTCTCGTTGAGACCCATACCCTTCATTTCAACAGTCCTCAAAAGCCCGCTAAGAGCATCTCTGAGTCGGGGATACCCGTCCCGCTCCCTGGCAAGACTGGTCAACGGAGCTTCCAGGTATCTCGACAACACATCCAACGTCTCCCGGGGATGGTCTGCTTCCCCTCTCTCTAGAAGTGCCAGGAAACGGGTGATCACAGCCCCCAGCCGCGACATTTCCTCTTCCAAGAGCCTCCTCCTCAAACGTCTCAACTCTGACTCCACATGGTCCAGCGATTCGATTCCGGAATTCTTCCCGATGTCCGATACCTCATCTCCCAAAGACCTCATCTTCAAACTCGTCTCATGAACCTCAAGCTCAACGTCAGCCTGGGAGACCCGGAGCTGCTCCAAGAACTCGAGATGCTGTCCCAGTAGAGTTGCCTGTTCGCTAATCTGTTCACTCGACGCCGTAACATTCTGGGTTCTGGCTTGGAATCGCGCGATCTGGTTGTTGAGATGCTGAAGCGAGGCTATCTCGCTGCTCAGCCAACCGGTCTCCGACCGGTAGAACGTAGCAGCGACTCTTCCCGAACTGTTGTAGCTCGCTGCAGCGCTCCTGCAAAGCCGCGCTAGCCCCGCCTCAAGTTTCGTAACTGGTATCTCTCCAGGCTGCAATTTGGCAAACTCTTGACATGCGGAGGAGATTTCCCGGCAGACGCGGATAAGGGCCGTTGCGGCCCTATTTCGGCGAGCGTCTCCCAGTCCAAACAAGTCCCGCTTCGTACGCAGAATAAGGTCTTCACAACGACGTTCTAGAGATCTTGCAGCGCTAATTGCGCTCTCGGCCAGTGCTCGGCCCTGCCCCTGTAACGGCCGCAGTCGAGGCTCGGTAGCCTTCCTGACCCATTCGCTGAGGGCAATGTAAGCCTCAGCCCGTCCCGTCTTCAGTAGCAGTCACCGACTCCTCTGTCCCGATCTTGCTTGACCTGTTCCCTTTCAAGAGTCTATAAGAAACGCCAACTGCCGGGCTGGGGATTCGCATCCATAGCCAGACTCTTCCTCGGTCTTGGACAATGCTATATATGACGTATGTCATATTCCAGCAACATGGCAGCCACCTACGCAGCACCCGACATTCCCACAGACCAGATCACCCCAGTCCTCGTCCGGAACGAGCTGTTACGCTGCTTCGAGAGCGCCAACCGGGAATTCATGCGACTCCTAGACCAGCCCATCACAGACCAAGCCCTACGCACACAAGTCCAACAGTTCGTCAACGGTGTCTTCCAGAAATGCGGAGTCAGCTACGACAACCCCACCCGACAAGGAATACTCACAGCCATCAACGAGTGCAAGCAGAACGCGGAAGCCATGATGGGACCCCAAGGATCCGACATAATCCAGCACCACTACCAGGAAATGATGAAACTGGTCGAGAAACTACCCGACAGCTTCCCGAGCCTCTGAGAAATCTAACATTTGACATTTTGAAGCAAGCCCTCGACTAGAAACATCAATCTTCGAATTTTTCAATCATCTTAATCAAGTGGGACCCTTCAGCCCGGCCGAAGGCCCCTTCATTGACAGAGGCGGGTGAGGGTTACAATGTTCCCCGGGGAGCAGCCTATCTCACAAGCCAGCAAGTAATAATCTACATCACATCCTTCGCCTTCTACGTCATACTTGCCAGAGTCCTAACCCGGGCGGAGATAGGCCAAGTCTCCCTTCTAGCAGCCGCCCTCGCGGCCTTCAACACTCTGACCCAGCTCGCCCTGCCAGCAACCGCAACACGGTACATCTCCAGCAAACTAGGAACCGGGCAACGAGAAGTCGCGGGAGCGGTTGCCAAGACCATACTACGCCTAACGCTGGCCATAGCAAGCGTCGGGACAGTAGTCGCGCTCTCCCTTTCACCTGCCCTGGGCAAGATCATCTTCGACCGGCCGGATGCCACAGCGCTTCTAGTGACGACTTTCCTAGCCGGCCTACTCCTCGACATCACCACTCTCTACGGAGCCTACTTCCTGGGAGCAGGGCTCTACGCACAAACCGTCTACCAGAACGTGTTCTACATGCCTCTCAGCAGGGGACTGGGACTAATCCTAGCCTTCCTGGGACTACGAGTCCTCGGAATCGCTGTAGGATGGGCCATCGGCGGACTAGCCACCCTACTACTCGTCCTCCACTTCTGGCGAAACCGCCTCCCCGCAAAAGGCACCTACCCCATCAAACCCCTGCTCGCCTTTTCACTCCCTCTCTTCGCTTCGACACTCATCATCCTTGGACAGCAGTGGGGAGACATAGCACTCCTCCAAACCACGCTGGGGCAGCTCTCTACAACAGGTGCTTACTACCTGATCGTCTCCAGCGTCGGCTTCCTATCCGTTCTCTGGATTCCAGTATCCTCCTCTCTCTACCCCGCCCTCTCCGCAGACCACTCCGCAAACAACATGCAAGGCATCACAGACCGCCTATCCTCAGCCTTCAGGCTAACAAACCTAGCCGTCCTTCCCCTTGCCGCTGCTCTTGCCGCCGTAGCCCCCACTGCCCTGGAAATAGCCTATGGACCGGCTTACACTGCCGAAACAATACCCTTCACAATACTAGCCATAACATCTGTCTTCACCGCACAGGCTGCAATCCTAATCATGACATTACAAGCAACCGGCAAGACAAGGGCCATGCTCCAGGCAACTCTAGTTGGAACAGTCATCGACCTGACAATAGTAGCGCTAACAGCCCGAGCCCTGGGACCCACAGCAGGCGCCTTGGGCCGAGCACTTCTCTACTTGACAACCGTACTGTTGGCTCATCGCATCCTACGTCCGACTGTTCGAGTATCTCCCACTATGGGATTCAGGAAGGC
>CAYIBO010000122.1:0-3233 GCA_964361545.1 uncultured Candidatus Bathyarchaeia archaeon | reverse complement strand
CAGTGACGGTGCACATCGAACTCATACGCATACCCATAACCGCCGAAGATCTGAATCGCCTCATTACACACCTCCAACCCGCTCTCTGTCGCGAGCAATTTCGCTTGAGCAGCCTCAGACTCAAATGGTCGGCCTAGGTCCTTCAGACGTGCAGCCCTGTAGGTCATCAGTCGCGACGCGTTAATCTTCGTCAACATCAACGCCAGCTTCTCTTTAATCATCTCAAAATTCGCAATAGGCTGGCCAAAAGCTGTCCGTTCCTTGCTGTACTTCACAGCCTTGTCGAACGCTGCCTGAGCAATACCGACCGTCAATGCGCTAATTGTGACCCTTCCACCGTACAGCATTCGCTTCGCATATTCAAACCCCTCACCCTCAACACCCACGAGGTTGTCTTTCGGGACCATCGTGTTCTCGAAAACAACCTCCGCCGTCACCGACCCACGACAACCGAGCTTTTCGATATGCTTGCTAGACTTCGCCCGGTCTGCATCCACAACGAAAGCTGAGGAACCCTTTGGAGTCTTCGCGAAGAGAAAGTAGACCTTGCAATATCCGCCGTTGGTCGTAAACATCTTCGTCCCGTTGACGACCCAGTCATTGCCCTCCGACCGCGCCTGGGTCCGCAGGTTGCGAGCATCAGAGCCAGCACCTGGCTCGGTTAACGAGAAGCCGGCTAACGCCTCGCCGGAAATCATCCGGGCCAGATATTTCTTCTTCAGCTCTGGACTGCCGAACATCCGCAGCCCCTCACAACACGTCCCATGAATTGCCAATGACAGTGCAGTGCTCGCGCATGCCCTGCCACACATCTCCATGGCCGCGACGTACACGGGCCAGGGAAGCTCCAGCCCGCCGTACTCCTTGGGGAAACTCATGCTGGTGAAGCCCTGTTGGAAGAGTTTCGACATGTTCTCCTTTGGAAACTCGGCCTTCAGGTCAATCTCGCGAGCCCTAGGTTCGATCTCTTTCTCGAAGAAATCGCCCAGAGATTCGAGCAGGAGATTGTATTCTTCGGCCGCGGACCCGTACATCATGTCGATGATTTCTTTCTGTTCTGGCCGGTAGAACCCCATTCCCAGTCTGGCCTAGAAGAGGCGGGCCAGTGCCGGTTTATACCTTTGGAAGGGTGTGAGGAGAAAGCCTAGGATTGAAGCATCTTCCCTAGTCAGGCGGAATCATACCAAAGCTTAGGAAGGGACGATTCCCCCCTCACAACCGGGCACTGCTGTTGTCTCCTCCCAGCCGGACCCTCAATAGGCGAAACAGGAAGTTCATGCAGACCCTGCAACCCCTGGCCTACAAGGCCCTTGAACGTATTGCCAGGGAAAGGGGCCTGTCAATACAGGAATTGATCCGAGCCATCATCATTCCCGAATGGTTGAGTTGGAACAAGGATAACTAGCCTAGAAGATCTCCCGAGAAACGATGGCTATTTTTCCTAGGTAGCTCTTGGGCAGCTCAACTCTGTCGAATCCCGCTACCGGCCTGAAGGAGCTGTTCACAAGCCCGATGAAAGCTGACTATGGAATAGACGGACCCGGCCTAGTCAGAGGCTATACAATCGCATGCGTAGTCAGTTTCGCCCTCTGGATGATACTCATAGCCTTTGAACCTGGCGCCGATTCGCTGGTTGCAGTTGCCAGACCCGTTCTCTTCGGGATTGGAACCTGGAGCTTCGTCTCGGTCGCACTGTTCGTCTGGAGTAGCAAAGTCGGAAAACTACGGATCAGAGACAGGATTATCAGTTCGATACCCTGGCGGGGAGACGAGAAGGTTCTAGACGTCGGATGCGGCAGAGGCATGATGCTCATTGGTGCGGCGAAACATCTCACCACGGGCAAAGCGGTCGGTGTGGACATTTGGAGAAAAGTCGACCAGGCTGGCAACAGTCCTGAAGCAACCATGAGAAACGCTGAGCTGGAAGGCGTAGCGGGACGTGTCGAGATCAGGAACGGCGACGCCCGGCAATTGCCATTTGCAGACTCCTCCTTTGACGTGATTCTATCCTCACTTGCTTTGCACAACATTCCTGGCACGGACGGCCGACGGAATGCCATATTCGAGATTGTAAGGGTGCTGAGACCGGGAGGCAAACTTGTGATCCTCGACATATTCCGGACCCACGAGTACGTCAAGTCGCTACAAGAGGCGGAGATGTTGAATGTCAAAAGCTCTCGAGTAGGGTTCCTCTTTTACATGCCTTGCCATGCCGTAGCAGCAACGAAACCGCTGGAGTAGAAGCCTGGAAGGTCCGAGGGAGGGGTTTCATAGAGCTAAAATCGGAACTAGAGGTCAGTTATTCTCGTCGCGGCTGAGTGCCCAGTGCGTCCGTCTACAACCCTCGCATTCGCCTTCTTCATACTAGTCCTATCCCAAGCCAGCACGATTGGGCAACAAAGCATAGCCCAGGCAGAGCCTGCTAGTCCAAAGGTTCCAATGCCAATCAGGCAAGGCCCCTTGCTTCTGACCCAGCAGACCCCCAGTCAATACTACTGGTACCAAGTCGGAGCGATCGGAAATTCCTCGAGCTACAATTTCGTCGGTGCCAACATAACCATCCGAACCGTCTACGACCAGGTCAACAACGACGCCCATTCCTACTGGATAGGAGGCTACATTTCCAACGGTGCCTTCATACAGGTCGGCTACCTGAACGGAGTAAGTACGACAGGCCAGCCCTACTGCTGCGCCTGGTTCTACGAATACTTCCCAGCCGGCCAGAGCACGTGTTGCCCTCCGGTTATTGGACGGGAAGGCACAGCAGGGCCCATCGGGTCCTGGCACGAATACTCCATGGTGCACACAGTTAACGGCGTGTGGTCCTTCTACATGGACGGAAAGCTCCTAGGCTCCACTCCAAATCTAGGTGCTAGCAGCTCAGGAAACCATGCCCCAGCGGGCATCGCTGAAGTAGCGCAGGCTTCGTCCAACACTGACATTCTAGGACCCGCGGAATTCAAGGACATGTGGTTCTTAACAACGACCTGGCAACGGGTCCCCGCGGCAAACAGCCTCATATGGTACGGAACTGGGACCCCACTAAACCCACCCCCGCCCCCCAACCCTTACGGCGTTGCAAACGTCACGGGTATCAACAATGCTTTCCTAGCAGGTAGCGGTATTCCCCAGCCGAGCAGCCCCTCGCCCAATCCTGGCCCAAGTCTTTGGGATATCCAAAATCCTCCAAACCTTCCAAGCCAAGTCTCCATCAGTTTTCTGGACACAGACCA
>CAYIBO010000121.1:0-3238 GCA_964361545.1 uncultured Candidatus Bathyarchaeia archaeon | reverse complement strand
GCTAGTGCAACGATACCTAGCTCAACACCAACAATCGCTCAGAGACATTGAGTCTTTCTGGGCAGAAATTGCCCGACGGCTCTCCTGGCACCGAGGATGGGACCAGGTTCTCAACTGGGACCCTCCCTTCGCCCGTTGGTTCGTCGGCGGACAACTCAACGCGTCCCAGAACGCTCTCGACGGGCATATGAAGACCTGGCGGAAAAACAAGGCAGCCTTTCTCTGGGAGGGAGAACCCGGTGACCGGCGAACGGTCACATACCAAGAACTCTACAGGACCGCGAACCAGTTCGCCAGCGTATTGCGGCAACTTGGGGTGAAAAAGGGAGACGCTGTTGCGCTTTACCTCCCCATGGTGCCAGAGTTCCCAGTGGCCATGCTCGCCTGCGCAAGGATCGGAGCACCCTTCACAGTGGTATTTTCCGGTTTCAGTTCCAAAGCATTGGCCGAACGGATTCAAGACTGCGAGGCAAAGGTCGTCGTTACTGCAGACGGCGGCTATCGACGCGGGAGAACGATAAAGCTCAAACCCGTGGTGGACGAAGCATTGGCGAACACGCCCAGCGTGAGACACATTGTGGTTCTGCGGCGCACGGGCGAACAGGTCTCTATGCAAGACGGGCGCGACCACTGGTGGGACGAGCTGATGGCTCGCGCCTCCGCTTTCGTTGAACCGGTCCCTGTGGAGGCATCTCATCCGCTCTACATTCTCTACACTTCAGGAACCACGGGCAAACCCAAAGGCGTTGCCCACAGCACCGGAGGCTACCTAGTCCAGGCCCTAGCGACCCAAGAATGGGTCTTCGACGCGAACGATGAGGACGTTTACTGGTGCACTGCAGACATAGGATGGGTCACTGGCCACACATACATCGTGTTCGGGCCCCTCCTGCACGGTCTCACCAGCGTAATGTACGAGGGGACATTGGACCATCCCGAGCCAGATCGCTGGTGGCATATGGTCGAGCGATACGGCGTAACCATCCTCTACACAGCTCCTACTGCTATCCGGTCGCTGATGCGCCACGGCGACACTTATCCCCGTAAGCACAACCTCAGCAGCCTCCGTCTCCTCGGAACAGTTGGGGAGCCGATAAACCCGGCCGCCTGGCAATGGTACTTTGACGTCATCGGCCAGGGTCGTTGTCCTATTGTTGATACTTGGTGGCAGACGGAGACTGGTGGAATAATGATTTCCCCCAGCCCTAGGCTGGGGCTTGTCCCGTTGAAGCCGGGCTCCGCCACATTCCCACTACCAGGCATCGACGCGGATGTGGTGGACGAGAAAGGACAACCTGCTCCGCCTGGTGAGAAGGGCTTCCTTGTAATACGTCGTCCATGGCCGGGAATGTTCATGACGCTGTACAAAGACCCGGAACGCTACCGGGAAGTCTACTGGACCCGGTTCCCGGGCCTCTACTACCCCGGCGACTATGCCATGCGGGACAGTGACGGTTATTTCTGGCTCCTAGGCAGGGCGGATGAAGTGATGAAAGTGTCGGGTCATCGAATTGGCACTATTGAGGTTGAGGATGCGCTTGTGAGCCATCCGGCTGTTGCAGAGGCCGCGGTGGCGGGACGCCCGGACCCGGTAAGGGGAGAGGCGATAGTTGCATTTGTCACGTTGAAGGGCTCAGCTCGCCCGTCCAAAGATCTGGCCGAGGAACTTCGCCAACACGTCAGAGAGGCGATTGGACCCATCGCCTGTCCAGACGACATATTCTTCACCGGTCTCCTGCCCAAGACCCGTAGCGGCAAGATAATGCGACGCGTCATCAAAGCCGTAGCCGCAGGCGGCAGCATTGGAGACATTACCACTCTGGAGGATGGAGCTTCCGTCGATGAGGTCAAGAAAGCAATCGAGACTCTTCGCCCCGCAGGGTCACCACCCTGAACCAGAGCGCCCCTAGAACGCCCACTCCACCAGCCTTCAAGCGAAGACAGTTCCAAACCAGCCCGTTTCCGATCCCGTCCCTTAGGGGCAGTTCTCTTTGCGGTAGATGCTCGAATACAAACGTACAGAGAACGCCCAATACAGCCCCCAAACCAGCAAAACAGCCCAAAATACCCGCCAAACACGACAGTTCCACAGTGACCCCCTCCCAGGGCCTGGCTCGAAAGGGACGAGCGAGACTCTCCGACTTATATCATTAGGAACGTGGTACTGAGAGCGCCAGTCCAGCGAACCCATACTGAGAGCGCCAGTCCAGCGAGTGAAACCGCGATAAGCGCGTAGTCGACGGTTTTGAACCGGAGTTCGAAGAGCGAGGTTCGGCCTTCCCTTCCCGGAAATCCCCGGGACTCCAAGGCCTCCGCCAGTTCCAAGCTACGTCTTATGGCAATGAGCAGCAAGGGAATCAGTATGGGAACATAGTTGCGGATCCTCCTCAGCAAATTACCCCGGTCGAGCTCAAGGCCTCTAGACCGTTGCGCATCAACAACAGTCTGTGCGTCAGCCGCCAGTGTGGGAACAAGCCTCACCGCTGTTGTGAAAGTGAAAGATAGAGCGTTGGGATAGCCTAGCCAACGTCGGGAAATCCACCGCACAAACCCAATCCTGTCAATCGCCAACCCTAAGTCATCAGGGGATGTTGTCATGAAAAACAGGCTGAAGGTTGTCAGCAGGACAAGGAACCTCAACGTCAAGGCCACAGCCAAGACAAGAGTGCTCGTGAATAGGTTCACGATAAAGATCAGCGCTGACAGAAGTAGTCCAGCCCTCAACGAGAGAACCCACCTTCTCGCCACTTGGCCGGCGATAATCAGGGGCAGTTGTACGAGAAGCAATACGATCATGACGTAGACGCTGGTGAAGAGGAGCGCAGGCACCACAAGCGCCACAATGAGTAGAAACTTGGCCCTGGGGTCGAACTTGTGAACTGGAGTCTTCCGGCTGGAGAATTTGAAGCCTTCAAGAGCCTTGAGGGACACGCACCCTCACCTCCGATAGTTTACTCTCCAGCAACATCTTCGCCCTGTGAACATCCACCACATCCCTGGGCAATCCGTAGTCGTTCATCCTAGCGAAGAGGCGCGCCATTTGTGGCTTGACAATGGAAGCTTTTTCCACCAGATGGTCGTTGGAGAGAATTTCGTCGGCACGCCCTCGAGTAACGATCCTGCCCTTGGACATGAGGATAACCTCAGGGTCGGACTCTGCAACCCACTCCACGTCATGAGTGATCATCACCACCGTCTTTCCCTGGGAGTAAAGTTGGAGAATGAAGTTTCGAAGACG
>CAYIBO010000120.1:0-3241 GCA_964361545.1 uncultured Candidatus Bathyarchaeia archaeon | reverse complement strand
AGCCGTGCATACTCTCGGCCGGCTCCCGCAGGCCGCAGACCGGGCTATACTACCTCTACGCGTTCCAAGCGAACAGGGCGCGAGCCCGGCACATTATTCCTGGGCAACCGCCACCGCAAAAGACGCCAAGATTAAACTTTCCTGAGCGATACACGACGAAAACAGACCGAAACTTACTCATGGACTCATGAGCTAGTTTCAACAAGGCTAATTTAGCAATGCGAACACTTCAACTGCATAAGGAACAATCGATGGTCCAGATTCCGGGCCTCGGTGCCATAGACATAGGCGCCCTGCTTGTAGGCTTCCTCATAGCCTTCGTCATCTACCTAATCGTCATAGGGTTTGTCCTCTGGGTCGCAGGAGAGATCGTGGTTGGCCGGAGGGTTACCTTCGGGCAGGCGTTCGCAATTGCTGGTGCGGGAACGTTTCTGGTTTTGGCTGTGCTTTTCCTCCTCCCCGGGCTCATAGGTCTGCTGATAGGATTCGTTATCTTTCTGGGCCTGATACGTCACTATTTCAAAACCGGATGGCTAGCGGCTTTCGGCGTGACGGTAATGGCCGTAATCGTGGGCGTAGTCATAACCTTCGTGCTCGCTATTCTCTTTGTCGGATTGTTCACGATACCGTCGATAAGCCCCTTCATCTAAAGGGTCGCGACCTTTCCAGATAGACTCTGCTGCGACAATAAATGTGGAGAGCTGTAATGGTTACAGCTCTGCCTAGGGTGTTAGGGAAAACCTCAATGCCCCAGCAGGCGTAGGGCTAGGCTTCCTCTTCTTTTCCAGATTCGTCCTGCTCAGAAGAACAGCCGCAGGTACCACACATGGCGAATCTAACCAGGTAACCTCCTCCTCTTTATTTAAGCCCTTCATTGAACGATAAAATCGTCAGCGGCCTAGTTTTGAAACACAGCCTTCAACCCAGCCAATCAGGACCCCAACCACGTCCTCATACGTCTCCAAAACCATCCTCTTTCCATCGGGAGTGTTGAAGCTGTGATCGCCATCCTGGATCCAGTGAACCCGGGCCCTGGACCCGAGCTTCGTGATGACCTTCTCCAGCAGTTCTCTTGTAGCGAAAGCGTCCCTTGTCCCCGAAACGAACAGCATAGGCTTCGTGATCTTGTGGAGATGCTCGTCCCTCAGCTGGTCAGGCTTTCCAAGGGGATGGAGTGGGTAGCCAAGAAAGAACAATCCATCAACGTCAGAACCGTTAGCCACTATTTGGGAGGCTATCCGTCCTCCCATTGACTTCCCTCCTATGAACAGTCTTGTCGGGTTATGCTTACTCGACCTGACCTCTTCGACAATCTTCCGATAACTCGCCTCAAGAACCTCGCGCTTGTCAGGAATTCTTCTTCGAGCTTCCATATATGGAAAGTTGAACTTGACAGTGAGGAATCCTTTCCTCGCGAGCTCTGTGTGGAAATAGGTAACGAAGGGAGAGTACATTGGCCCCCCTGCTCCGTGAGCGATGATGAGACATGTGTGGTTTTGGGAGGTCGTTGAAGGAACTCCGTAGACGAGGCTCATCTCTCCTCCCTTCTCCAGTCGTACCTTTGCCTTCTCCATTTTCACAGCGGGGTCTCTGTCCATAATCAAGGCCCCGTCTTTAAGATAGGTTAAGAGCTTGTAGAATTCTCCGCGTGTCTTGGTCCTGGTCTTGTTAGGTTTCGCTTCTGTATGATTCAGTGAAGGTCGGTGGTCGTCACCGCCTCAACGCCCTTCTTCTCCAGCTCTTTGAGAAGCGGATTTAGGCCTAGCCAGTCGCTGGCAATATGCCCGAGCACAATCAGGTTCCCGACACCGTCCGCTGTCAGCTTGGTTAGGTCCGCTTCTGAAATGTGAATGTAGGAAACAGTGTTGACTCCGTGCTGGAAGCAAGTCCGCGCAATGTCATAGCCTCCGTTAGTGTATGCTGCGTGGGATATGGCTATCTTGCCAGCCTTGTTCTTTGGAGATCCGAGACGGACCTCGATTCTGGATTCTGCCTTTCGAAACTCCGGCAACCGACTAATACGGGCCACTACATCACCGACTGTAGCATTTCCATTACGGCCTTTGATAGTTCGCAGAATAATCTGTCTCCCAACCTCGTCACAGGGGCTATGAATGGAGAGCAGGGGCATGCGTAGTTTCTTCGCTGCGCTTGGGGTCTGGTCATAGTTGTCTGGATGGTGTTGAATCTCCAACTGGCGATACTTGGGTTTCACAGCCTCTTCGGCGGCCTCCGCGGGGACCCCGGCCTCCTTCAACTGGTCAACGTGGCGGCGGAAGACCTTGTAGCCTTCAAGCCTGGCTTTCCCACCTGCAGGGTGGTGGGCGAGAACTGCATCGCAACCTAGACTGCGTGCCAGCAACAGCTCGCTGACGCTGACATCTATCGCTACGAGAACCTTCCGGATTCTTCGCCCTTTCACATGTATCTCGCTATCGGCTGGTATGGTCTTGAAATGGGCTAGTTTCAGGGCTGTCTTCATTATCTGTTGAGTATCCATCAACCCAGCGAACTCAACCCTGTTAATTCTCGAATGCTTCTAAAGAGTTAGGCTCTTCCGCCCTTTGTCATCTTCTTGAGGTCCAAGACCTCGTCCAGCTTTTCCTTTGGCAAGAGCTTCTCTTCCAGAATCACCTGTCGTATTGACTTTCCCTCGGCTATGGCCTTCTTCGCAACCTTGGCCGCGTTATCGTAGCCTATGTGCGGCGTCATAGCTGTGACCACCATGAGGCTTCTATCAGCATACTCCCAACATCGCTGACGGTCAGCAGTGATGCCGCTGACGCATTTCTCGGCCAGGACCTTGGACCCGTTTGCGAGAATCTCAATCGACTGGAGCAGATCATAAGCGATTACAGGCATCATGACGTTAAGCTCCAACTGGCCCAGGGCTCCGCATATGGTGATGACCGCGTCGTTTCCCATCACCTGAGCCGCAACTAGGTTAACAGCCTCAGGTATCACGGGGTTGACTTTGCCGGGCATGATGCTGGACCCTGGCTCCGTGGCAGGCATGTCGATCTCTCCGAAGCCGGTTCTGGGTCCTGAGTTTAGCAGTCGAAGATCGTTCGCTATCTTCATGAGACTCGCGGCAATGGTCTTGAGCTGGCCGCTGGCTTCGACGCAGGCGTCCTTGCCCTGCATCGCCTCGAAAGTGTTCTCGGCCTTCCGGAAGCTAAGCCCAGTAAGACGGTTGACCTCCTTAATGGCTAGCTCCGCATATTGTGGGTGAGCATTGAGT
>CAYIBO010000119.1:0-3245 GCA_964361545.1 uncultured Candidatus Bathyarchaeia archaeon | reverse complement strand
CGGGGTCGACAAATCGCATGTTTTTCTTGAACCATCTCTTAGCTGTTGAGACGGCCATCTCGTCAACGGGGACCGGGTCCCCATCAACATCATAGGTTGCCCTGTCGCCGAAGACCATGAGCATCGGACGTTTCACTTCCCCGCCCCCGAACCTCCTCCGCACCTCACCAGCGGCGAGAAGTGCCTTGTCGATGTTATGGTGCAGAACTGTGCCATAGCGTTTGAGGTACTCTTTCGACAGGGCCACTGACACCTCGTTCATAATGGCGTCGCAGATGTGGTCGGGATGTCCGACCCCTTTTCGTTCGACAATCTCCAGGGGTTGTTCTCCGACTGGGACCTGCTGAATCTGGCTGACCCTTATTCCCATTCTTTCACTGGCCAGGAATGGTTTGTGCCCAAGCCGCGGAATTTCTGTTATTAACGTTTGTTGGGACCATTCCCAAGAGAATAATGTGAACTACTATTTTTTCCGGGCCGCCGTTACGATTGAGATCACATCCCTGTCTCGAAGAATGTAGTCGTTCGGCAGTCTTAACCCATTTCTCGCGTCTACGGCGTAGAGCATTCGTGCTGCTAGCTCCGAATGGATTTCTTGGGCGAGGTCTTTCGCGGTTCGTCCGTTGGGGACGAGGAACACGTCGGGCAGGATGTTGCCCCTCTTGTCGGCGAGGTTCTTGGCGTCCTCCACAGGGTATACCGCATTCATTCCGAGCAGCTTGAAGATGCAAGAGTTTAGTGCGAACTGTACGCCTGTTCTCATGAGCTTAGTCATCACTTTCTGCTGTACGTAGGCCAACGCCCAAGCTTGGTCCTTAGTCAGGCGCGACTCGTCTAGGACTTGGAAAGTTTCCTCCCCGGGTACGTATTGGATGAAGCCTTTCTCCTGGGCTCGTCGCAGGGCGAGTTCGGCTTCGCTGCAGACGGGTATCACTAGTTGTGACTTGAATTCCCCTCGCAGCTTGTCGAAGTTTTTCTCAGCGTGGGCCAGGTCCATCTTGTTGGCTATGATAACTGTCGGTTTTGATATTGCTCTTAGTTTCTCAGAGAAGTTCCTCGAATCTTCGTCTTTCCATTCCTTCGGAGATTTCTCCCCCAGCTTCGCTTCGGCCAGTGCTTGGACCACGTGTTCATGCCTGACGCCTATCCCGGCTAGTTCTTTGGCTAGAGGTCCATCGTAGACTCCTTGTCTGAAGACTCTCCTTCGTATCCTCTGGAGTGCCCTGTCGACAGCCACTTTGAACCACAATATGAGTTCCTCTTCGATATCGTACACATCCAAGACTGGGTTTCCCATTCCGGCCCTGGTGATCTTGCCATCTGGGTCTATGCTTCCTGAAGCGTCGACTACGTGGAGTAGCGCGTCCGCTTGAGCAACTACGTTGAGGAATTGTGTTCCGAGTCCTCTTCCGGCCCAGGCTCCTTTGATGAGGCCGGGTAGGTCGAGTATTTCGAGGGGAACGAACCGCCATCCGTCTATGCAGGTGGAGTTCTTAGGCTTGTCTTTGAGGTGGAGTTCGCGGCAGACGCATAGTGTTTGGACTTGGCCTGTTGCGATGTTTGGCTTCTTGGTGGTGAAGGGGTAGTTGGAGACTTCTGCGGTTGAGCCTGTGGAGGCATTGAAGAAGGTGGTCTTGCCGGTATTGGTTTTGCCAACGATGCCGATCTTGATCAAGGGACTGGCCGGTTCTACTGTTTCTTCCTTAACGTATTAGAGCTAACGGGAAGGTGCCAGCTGGTTCGTAGATGGGAAATTGTTCTTCGGGAGGCTCTCAGTTTGGAGGGGTGTTTGTCCACACTTATTTTTTCTTGTTTGAAGCGCGTACCCGCTACCGCCCAGCCATATTCGTGGAATGGGGCTTTTCTTCGTTTTTTCCCGGGTTTCAGGCGGGCACCCCTACCCCCTCTTTATATAGTCTGGCCTTCGTGAACTCGCGGTTTGCTAGGGGAAACTGTTCGTTTTGTGCACGTTTCAGGGCTGCTTTTGGTAGGTCGGTCCGGGGATAGTTTGTTGGTAGGGCCATTTTTCTGCCTACTGGACCGTTCTGGGTAAGATGGTTAGGGCCTCGGTTCTGGTCAATGGGCTTGGGAGTACTCTGAGGACAGGACCACTGGAGGGCTAAGGGGTGAACCCAATGGTTTATAGTAAGAAGAAATCTCGTCGCAGTCTTGACCCCTGATGCCTTCGGAAATCACTAACCTAGATCAGTTCGTCTCCCTATCCGAAGGGGCACTGGAGTGCAGGGTAAAGCGTGCGAAGGATATTGTGAAGTTGAAGCTTAGGACGCCCCGCCAGTTGTACACCTACAAGGTCAAGGTGGACAGGGCTGACGATGTGCTGCGAAGGCTCAAGTGTGAAGTGGTCGAGGTCTAGCCCAGACCACCGTGAGCTACAGGTATAATCGTCACGACCGTCCCCTTCTCCACTATGGTCTTCAAACCACTGAAGACATGGCAGTCTTGCTCGTTGAGCAGAATGACTACGTTGGGCCTTGGGTCTCCGGTTCCGGAATCGACTAGGAAATCTCGGAACTGACGGTTGTCAACTTTCTTGAGAAGGATTGCGATTAGGTCGGAAACGTTTGCTTGTTCCGGGGTGTCCAGTTCCAGCTCGCGCAGGCCCGCAGCTGACGCCAGGACCCCGATAAGCTTCACCTTCACCATCTGATGTCCAGCTGTCTGTGTCTCATTCAAAGACGAAGACCTCCTCCTGGTATCTTCTGCTCCCCACCCAGGACCCTTCCGGCTGGCGTGTCATCTTCTTTGCCCGCAGGTGCTTGAGAAACTTCTCTTGCGATCGATCGTGTCTAGTCCCCTTAAGCCACTCTAGAGGGACAGCGAGTCCCAAGGGCCGTGAAGGGATGATATGTCGGGTTGTCTTGGGAGGGAAGACATGGTGTTGACTCGAAACCTCGAGAATTTCCCGTTTTTCCACGCAGACTGTTGAGAGGACGAAGCCGTTTGAAGATGGAACGGCCTTGGCATCGTCATATACAATCCCTAGTTGGCTATTTCGGGCCATCTTTTCTATCTCGAAACTGGCACGTGCCAAACTCAAAGGGTCCTTGTCCCGGGCGGGAAAGACCAGGCAGGACTGGATGTCTTCCAGGGAGGCGTAGCATTCTCTGCCCGAGAGGGACTTCTCAGCCCTCGATGAGGTCTCACTCTTGGGTCCCATGGGAAGAATCCTCGGGGTGAATCCTTCGAGGGATGTACCTTGGATTGTTCTGAACCATCTCTCTACT
>CAYIBO010000118.1:0-3283 GCA_964361545.1 uncultured Candidatus Bathyarchaeia archaeon | reverse complement strand
TGCCACGCGGAAGATAGGAGTCGCAATTAGAAGTATCACTCCCAGATAGACCACCCCGGCAACATTTCCACCAATACTTGACCACAAGAGCCCAACGACCGCCGAGCCTGAGACAGGGTCCACGTTTCCAAATCCTTGGAACCCCCATGAGACCAGCCCGAGCAGGCTGAGGAGCGCCCCTATGAGCACGCCGGCTCTTAGCGAATATCCGACAACCTTGTTGAGGTCCACTCACGTCACTATCCTATTCGAACGTTCAACCCTCGGAGGATCATGTTCAGGGCTACGAAGGCAAGAAGAACTGCGAATAGGACCTTGACCCTAGTTGGCGGGGTCCTCCGCAGCAACCTGGTCCCGACGGCTGCCCCTGCCACAACCCCAATCATCAAAGGAGCGGCTAGTAACGGGTGGACTTCTCCCCGGAGGAAGTAGACGGAGGCGCTCGCGGCGGCGGTCACGCCAATCATGAAGTTGCTTGTGGCTGATGCCACTTTGACCGGTATTCTGCTGACCAGGTTCATCGTGGGGACTTTTATGACTCCTCCTCCAACTCCCAGCAGCCCGGAGACGATGCCAGCTAGGTAGCTTATGCTTAGGGTCTGCGGGGTCCTGGTGACCTCATACTTCACAACTTTGCCGGTTGACTCGTCGGTGTACTCTCCACCTAGCTTCAACGTTCTGGCCACGCGGTCTGGGGTTACGCCTGAGGGAAAGTCGATTCGCCGCTCGGAGATCATTACAGCAGCGGCATAGAGGAGCATTGTTCCGAACAGAATGAAGAGTATCCACTCATTCGGCCCTTGGAAGTAAATGGCAACGTATGCTCCTGTTAACGCTCCGGCCACGGTCCCTGTTTCCAGAAACATTCCCAGCCGGAGGTTTGTGAGATGGTCTTGAACATAGGTGGCCGCGGACGCGCTGGAAGTCGCCACCACCGAGACGAGGCTAGCTCCAACAGCAAACTGAACCGGGACCCCTTCAACAAGTGTCAGGAACGGTATGATGAGAATGCCACCCCCAAGCCCGAACAATGCTCCTATCACGCCGGCAGCGATGGAGACTAGGAAAATCTCCAAGACCTGCTCAGGAGTTACTAGCAGCAAAGGACGACCTTGGGATAGCCCGGCGGGAAGAGTCATAATAAGAACCTTAGTGGTTCGTGTGACTAGCACTTCCAGTGAGAGCCTTGGCTCAGAGCCCTGACCCCGAAAGGAGAAAGTTGTCAGACCCGTTCGGGGCTTTCAGACAAGAATGCACTGAGGTGCTTCGAACAGGATACTCGGCTCTCCGGAAGACTGTTGGGAGCAGTTTTCCTGATATTGATGTGGCGTCTACGCTGGAAGACCCTCCTGACCCGGGGTTCGGGGAGCTGGCCAGTTCCATTTCCTTCGAGCTTTCCCGGGTCCAGAAGACAAAGCCCATGGAAATTGCAATAGAGCTGGCAGCTGCAAGTCAACTGGAACAGTATCCGCTTGTCAGGTCGGTGGAGGCGGCCGAACCTGGCTATGTGAATTTTCGGGCCAACTACCCACAGCTTGCTGAGCTTACCCTGCGCCGGGTACTAGAGCAAGGCTCCCATTACGGCCTATTGCAGACGGACCAACCGCGACGGGTTATCGTGGAACATACAAGTGCTAACCCTGCCCGGCCAATCCACATCGGAACGGCGAAGGGGGCGATATTCGGCGACATCCTCGCACGCCTCCTGAACGCTAGAGGACATCAAGCCCGAACCCGGTTCTACATCGATGACACTGGCCGGCAGGTAGCCATAATGGCTTATGGGTACAGGTTACTCGGTCAGCCTAAGCCTCAGGGCAAACCGGACCATTTCATCGGCAAGATCTACTCGATAACCTCTGCCTTGGTTGAGATCGAGGAGCTCAAGAAACGCCTAGGTCTTCTCAAGAAGACCGGTGGCTCTGACCTGGACATCGTCGCTGTGACGAAGTCTCTAGACGAGTGGGTCGGGGTTGCGGCGGACCTTCAGAGCAAACACCAGTCCGAATTCGACCAGCTAAGCGACCGTGTCGCCAAAGACCCTGACCCGGAAGCGTCTGTGAGGGAGCTTTTGAGAAAGTATGAGAAGGCTGACTCTGAAACCCGCGTTATAGTGCGGCGAGTGACCCAGATGGTCATGATGGGGCACGAGGAGACTCTTCGGCGTGGAAACATTCTCTTCGACGAATGGGACTGGGAGAGCGATCTAGTGTGGAGCGGCCGGGTAGCTGAGCTCATCGACCGGCTCAAGGAGACAGGGTTCCTCTCCAACAAGAGTGGAGCCTGGGAGCTTGACGTTGCCAGGGCGGTTGACACTTTCAACCTGAAGGAGAAGTTCGGGGTGACCCGGACCTTCGAGGTTCCCTCTCTGACCCTCACACGTTCAGATGGGACTTCGCTCTACGCGACCCGGGACATGGCCTACAGCCTCTACAAGTTCGAGAAGGCGGAGAGGGTCATTAATGTGATCGGAGTTGAACAGTCACTTGCACAGTTCCAGTTGAGGGTCGCTCTCTGGATTCTGGGTCATAGGAAAGAGGCTCTCAACTACCTCCACTATCCCATAGGGCTAGTTGAGCTTGAGGGACAGCGAATGTCTGCACGGAGGGGCAGATATTTCACCTTCGACCAGGTTTTGGAGGAGGCGGATCTCCGGGCAAGAGCAGAGGTCGAGAAGCGATCGCCGGACCTGCCTGCTGAGGTTAAGGAGCGGGTAGCGGAGCGAATAGCGGTATCGGCTGTCCGCTACGCCATGCTGTCCGTTGAATCAGCAAAGTCCACCAGCTTCGTCTGGGACAGGGCCTTGAGTTTCGAGACAAACAGCGCTCCGTTCATCAACTACGCTTACACTAGAACGCTAGGAATCCTCAGGAAAATCGGGAAGTTCACGCCTCCCTCTAGCTTTAGCCGCCTCTCCACCCAGGCGGAACAACCGCTGATTCTTCAACTCTCAAAGTTTCCTGAGACCTTCACTAAGGCGGCCGACGAGCTCGACCCGACCTTGATGTGCCTTTATGCGAATGAGCTAGCCCAGAGGTTTCACGAGTTCTATGAGAAGGCGGACATTTCCCATTTGGAGGACGAGGAGCTCAAACGGCAGAGGGCTGCCCTGGTGGTGGCGGTTAGAACTGTTCTGGGAACGGTCGCTGACCTGCTGGGCCTGAAGCTGGCCCACCGAATGTAGAACCCTGAACTGGGCACTCTGCACTCCAGGCTGAGGGTCTGAAAGTAGAGTTGCCCAGCTCGATAGACTAGGGTCCTGGGTGGCCCGGTTAAGAATGTT
>CAYIBO010000117.1:1737-3302 GCA_964361545.1 uncultured Candidatus Bathyarchaeia archaeon | reverse complement strand
AACGGGCGAAGGGAGGGTCCCAGTTGAGAACCTGGTCCCATCCTCGGTGCCAGGTGAGCCGTCGGGCAATTTCTGCCCAGAAAGACTCGATATCTCTGAGGGATTGTTGGTGTTGAGCCAGGTATCGTTGCACTAGCCGTGTCCGATTGTCGACTTGCTGGTTAGCTGAATCAGCCATCTACAACGACCGAGGTTGCTTGCTAGCTGAGCTAGGGCGGTTGGTTGTGGTTCCTCCCTTAAGACTGTACCTTTCATACTAGGAAATGTCCAATATTCATAATATTCCAGAACAGCCGACAGCTCGTCGGAAGTTACATGAGACCGGCTAGGACCCTGCTTTATGCAGCAGTACTGATCTTGGCAGTCCTCCCGTTGACAGTGGCACCCGCAATAGGTGGGAAGAACACGGCTTATTCGTGCACCGTTTCTGTGATGAATATCGGAAGTCCGGTTACGTGGTTTGCAGTTCACACCACAACCACTGCTACAGGGGGCTTCTTACCAAGGTCTGTAACAGACTTCCTCCAATCCTACGAGAATGGCATTCTCTACGATTCAAGTAGACTAGACTCGAGCGTGCCACACAAGTCGACCACGGCAACTGTTACGATAGTCGTGGCGGCAAACGGTCCGGGGGCGTACACTTTCGATTCGACAACGGGAGTTGTGAAGGGTAGCGGCTCCTTCAACCAGCTGGCTAGATGTACAGGAACTGCCGCAATCTAGGAGTCCAAGCTCTGAACAAGCCAACCAGAGCTTTTACATAGGCCGGCAACGGCCGTTGTCCCAGTCTAAGCCTGCGGAATATTGGACAAAAGTCTTGAGGTCCAGCTCAAAGCAATTGCCGGATGCCTTTTCGCAGCGTGGAGGTGTAGGTTGTGAGACGGGAAAGAAACTATGATGAATGGCGTAGGAATAAGCGGCGTCGCTAGTTTTTGACAGGAACCTGCTAAGTACTTGGAGGCCTTTCCGAAGAGCCTATAGCCTAGTTGCACAGGCTCTTCTTGCATAATCGAGAGGAGGTGTAGTAGGCCGATGAGTCGGAGGGGTTCGGATTTTGGTGGTCCCAGAACAATGCACAAAGCAGTTTGCTCTGACTGTGGAAAGGAGACTGAAGTTCCTTTCAAACCAACAACAGGAAGACCAATCTACTGTAGGGACTGTTACCAGAAACATAGAAGGTACTAAGACCACAGATGGAAAGTGTCCGGCCTAGACAGACTCTTTCCTTCCTTGTTATTGCCCTTCCATTTTTCTTTCATCTACACACTTCGTGCGGGCCTTTGCATAACAGAGAGCTGTATTCTTGTAACGACCGACTCGGGCTGGTTGGTTACGATTTGAATTTCTGAACTGGCCTACTCTCCGCATCTGCGATGCTTCCGACTTTAGTCCAAGGAGGTGAGTCTGACGCCAAATAAGAGAGGGTCTTTCGGAGGATACGGGATTGAGCTGGACGAGCACCTTGCCACTGTTCTAGGTGGTAAGGAAGGACAGAGGGTCTCGCCTTCTGAGATGACTAAGAGACTCTGGCAGTACGTGAAGAGGCACAACCTGGGCAAGAA
>CAYIBO010000117.1:0-1637 GCA_964361545.1 uncultured Candidatus Bathyarchaeia archaeon | reverse complement strand
CCAGGGGAGAGAAACTAGCGGTAGCCCGGTTCAGCTTGACAAAATTCCGAAACGCAAGACTGCTCTTGATTCTTGTAGCACTCGCCCTAGTTGTCATTCCAGTCTTCATCAATACCACCTGGGCCGTCACCGGGACCATTTGGGCGACCCCCCCACGGATCAACCTCACCCTCAACACAACAATCACCTTCACATTTGCTGGAGGTACACCCAGCACGGGACACACGTTCAGGATTACCGTGACAAAGCCTGGAGGGGTTGGTGTGTCCTACACCACTTTCAGTGTTCTTTCAAACTCTAACGGGAGCGGGGTCGGCGCGACAACATACCCCGGCTCCGGATGGATATTGGTAAGTGGCACCGGGGCTAATACTGATGTTCCCGGGGTTTACAATGTGGTTCTAGATAAGACGGCTCCGAATCCTAACCAGAACGGCGTCGCTTCTGCAATATTCGAGGTGACTCCTGTGCTTACTGTGACCATTCTCTCGCCCACAGGTCTAAGCTACACTCGGGGAGAGACAGTAACAATAAGCGGAAGTGTTCTAGACGCCAGCGGTCAGCCTGTTACGAACGCTGGTGTCACGGCTACGACACCTGGCAGCACAATCACGCTTTCGCCTTCGCTGCCCGCCGGGACCTATAGTAGTCAGTATCAGATTCAACGAGATGATCCTCTAGGAAACTGGAACATAACATTGACAGCGATCAGCCCTGGGGGAAACTCGGGAGGTAGATTCTACGTTGTCTCCGTCCAACCGGCCCAGCTAATAGTCTCTAACCTGGCCACTTACAACTCGTACGGCGCTCCGACTTCCGACTTTTCGCCGGGAGATACGCTCTACGCCACCTTCAAGATCGCGTATTCGGGATCTGGCTTTCTAACAACAGGCACCTTCAACATTCAAGTGAGGAGCCCATCAGGGGCTGCGGTCACAGTATTACAGGCAATCTACGATTCCAACAGGGCTCTGTTCTATACGCCGTCCGGTTTTCAAGTGTCAAGTTCTGATACGGACGGATCCTGGCAGCTCTTCATGCCAGCCTATGGCCTAAGCGATGCATACGGCAACACTGGCCCCGTGGTAAGTGTAACTTACCGCTTCCAAGTCAGACAGAGCCAGTTCGTAGTGAGCCAGTTCTACCTAATAGTCGTAGCCTTAGCGGCAGGAGGAGGGCTTGGAGGAACTTTTCTCCTCCGGAGGTTCAACACGACCACCGCCCCGTTCGAGACTTTCTTCAAGCTGACAGGCGGAGAAATGCAGCCTCCCGCGTCGCTTTTGATAATCGGCGACTCAGGGGCCGGGGCGACAACGCTTGGGCTTCAACTGCTCTACAGAGACCTAACCGCAGGGAAATTCTGTGGACTGTTATCATACGACTCGTTTCCCTCCGAGATCAAGAGAAGGATGAGGGATATGGGATGGGACGTAACGGCCTACCTTGAGCGGGGACAGTTGAAGATTCTGGACTGTTATTCTGCACTGGCTGGCATAGAGGGTGCGCTGATCAAAGATCCAACAGACTTTACTGAGGTTAGCATTCAGGTGAGCGGAATGATAGAGAAGGTAAAAGGCTCCCCTACGATTCTCATGGACTCAGTGACTCCTATGTTCAACTCTGCTGCTGCAAAGGAC
>CAYIBO010000116.1:0-3318 GCA_964361545.1 uncultured Candidatus Bathyarchaeia archaeon | reverse complement strand
TGCCCAGTTTCCGCCCCTTTCACGATTCCAAGCCTACAGTTCAGCCTCCTGTGGGGCAACGGGAACCGGGCAGAAACACCGGTTTCACGCCCCTGACCAGCTGGACACGTTCAGAACAAGCCTGATTCGCCAATCCAAGCCCGCGGTTTTTACTCCTCGGTTTTTCGTTCGGAAAGCTTCCAAAATCCACACACAAACCCTCCGTGTCGCGAAAACGGTTACAAGCCCGTTTCAGCCCACAAAACCGGAAAAACCAGCCAAAACACGCCCCGTGCGGGACCATCCTCTCCAGAAGGCCCCAAGGGGGTAGGGGTCCCCCAAATCGTGAGACACAAGAGACCCGCAGGTCCTCAGGAGGCTCGGAACAGTTTCACTCCCTCATGCCCAGTTCCCCAGTGGAACCCTCCCACCCAACATGGCCAGTTTGATTAAGCGAACATGACAGGTAAAGCGAGCAAGGTCAAGAGCCAGCGACCCAACGAGAACCATCCTCATGGAATCTGTCAGCGAACCTTTCAGGTCTACCCTAGGGTGACATAGTATGCGGCATAGAGAGTTGGGAAAAACAGGGTTACAGGTCAGCGAAATAGGGTTTGGAGCCTGGGCCGTCGGTGGCAATGCCCACGGGAACAGCTACGGGCCGACCGACGACAGGACCTCCCTCGCGGCGATCCAACGGGCCTTCGAGCTCGGCTGCAACTTCTTCGACACAGCAGACGTCTACGGACACGGACACAGCGAGGAAGTGCTAGGTCAAGCGCTCAAGGAACACCGAGACAAAGTAATCATCGCCACAAAGGTTGGTGGCGACTTCTACCACGGACCACCTAGAATGAACTTCAACCCAGACTACATCGAGTTTGCGCTAGAAAAGAGCTGCGAAAGACTCCAGACCGACTATGTCGACCTCTACCAGCTTCACAACCCCCCAGTTCAAATCATTAGAAACGAAACCTTGTTCCGGACCCTTGAGAAGCTGAAAGAGAAAGGCAAGATCCGCCACTACGGGATATCTATCCACAACCCACAGGAGGGAACACTGGCCATGAAGATGGGCAAGCCAGAGGCCATTCAGGTCATGTTCAACATATTCCGCCAGGAGGCAAGAAACCAGCTCTTCCAGGCAGCTATGGAGAATGGTGTCGGTATCATAGCCCGCGAACCCTTGGCCAACGGGTTCCTTACTGGGAAGCATAACGCTGCTGAGACATTTCCGGAAGGCGACATACGCCACCACTTCCCAAGAGACTACATCCTCAACCTAGTTCTAGCCACAGAACAGCTCAAGTTTCTGGGGGGAAGGAATAGGACCCTTGCCCAGGCCGCCCTACGGTTTGTTCTTGACCAGAAGGAAGTGTCCACAGTAATTCCGGGAGCCAAGACACCTCAACAGGTCGAGGAGAACCTGTGGGTCTCGGACCTCCCTCCTCTCACTGGCGAGGAATTGCTAAGGATCAGGATCCTGAGAGAACAGGGATTCGCCTAGCATCGATACATAGGAACGTGGTCCAAGCTGGCAAGATATCTCACAAGACTGGCGAATGACAGGGCACTTTCACCGAAGGATACTTTTAGGTTAGCGGCGGAGATTCGTGAACTTCTCGGGTCCAAAGACAGCATTGGACATCTCAGAGTGAGCAGCAGAGCCATAGAGTTCGACCTGTTCGCCAGAGACGAGAAGGAGGTTGAGACCCGGACGGGTCTACTCGAGAAGAAGGTTGGGAAGCTAATCACTCTCAAGCCTCTGGATGTGCCGCCTGTTCCCAGGGAAAGGTTGGAGGTTTTCCTCGAAGGAATCAAGCTGTTCAACGAAGAAAGGTTCTGGGAGTGCCACGAGGTTCTGGAACAGATATGGCACCCTGCAAAAGGAGCTGAGCGCGAGATCATCCAAGGGCTGATTCTCACCGCCGCAGCCCTCGTCCACCACCAAAAGTCAGAAGACGATGTGTGCCTCACGATGTTGAAGAAGGCCCTAGAAAGGCTTGGTTCTCGGCAAGCCTACGAGGGCATAGATCTGCGACGGGTCCGGGACAACATAGAACGGAGATTGGAGTCCAAACGGCCGGGGCCATTCAAAATAGCAATAACGACTCCATCAGAATAGACGCGTTCCAAGAACCGACTATCAGGGTATCCTCATCCTTTTAGCGCAAGACTAACGCCCGAAGCGCAGGGACCCCCGACGTTCGTCCATGTTGACAACCGCATATCCAGCTCGCTCGCCATCATAGCCGGCGTCCTACTCACCATCGCCCGGCCTCCCATTGTGCAAACGTCGAACGCTTGGGCCGACCTCTTTCGCTCACTTTCTGAAACCGGCCAGTCTCTCTTCAGCGCTCTCGCCTACCTCATGTCAATCCTAGTCCAGTTCGGCGGGGCAACGATCTGTGCAGGGGGCATACTTTGCTTGAAGAACCATCTCCGGTCCGGCAAAGAACTCATAGGTCTCGGCACCGGCGTCGGACTTGCTGACCTGCTTCTACTAGCGCATTCGGGAACCTTCGGGCCCCCGGAGTGGTTGGGATGGGGCGGACTGGTTCTAACAGTTCTCGCCGGCCGGCACATTCACGGGCCCGAATCATCCTACGCGGGAGAGATACGGAAACTGCTTGTCGCGTTAAGGATCCGTTTGCACAGGAAAAATCGGAAGCATGTTCGAAAGAAACGCTCCCGTCGCTTACGCGACCGACACGCTCAACAGGCTAAGCAGGCCGGAGCGTCAACGGGCCAGTACGATCTCAGCCGCGACAAAAAAAGTGAGAGCTAGAGACCCCGCGAGAAGCACAGAGGGGTTATTGTTGAACCGGATGTAGGCTGCCACGGTTATTAGCAGAATAGCAAGAATGAAAACGATATCTCCGAGGAATCTCTTTTCCAGTTTGTCCATCGTGCTCTGCGCCTTCGAGCCCGTCAATCCATCCCTTGAATCTCGTCTCCAACGAGAAAGAATCGATAGATAAGCTATGCTTCAAGAGCCCGCCCAGTGCTACTCTTCGGTCGGCGAGGCCACGTAGGCTCTCTCCATGTTTTGTGGAGGCCTAGCGAAGTCCATGTTGGGCTTCCGGAGGCAGACCGGGGACGGTTACAGTTTGTTGATAGATTTGTCCCGGGGTGTTGTTTGTCAGGATGAGCCTTGGCAGTAAATGTTGAGGCAAAGCCAACAGCAGCCTTCGCGCTCTCAGTGATCGCAGGCCTCACGACATTATTCGTGGCAATTCTCTACAACAGCTACAGCGGACTCGGACCGTTACTGCTTCTGAACACTGACCCCACCATGGTCATGGTCTGGGGAAGTATCGCAGGCATACTGATTGTCGC
>CAYIBO010000115.1:0-3319 GCA_964361545.1 uncultured Candidatus Bathyarchaeia archaeon | reverse complement strand
AATTTCAGCAGCCATCGGTATCACAGGTGCCGGCTTCGGGCTGGCAATATCGCTATTCCTGACGTCAAATCCCTTCCGTCCAAACCCGGTCGCTTCAGGTCTCGACTTAGGAATCGAAATTCTAAATCTGGCATTACTCCCCGCGCTAGTCGGCGCGGGCATTGGGATCGCGGGCGGACTTGTGGGGCTCTTTCGAGAGAAAATAGGGGGGGCACTGCTTCTCGCCGGGTCAGCGACAGCATCCTCCGGCTGGTTGTACGCCTTAGGGAACGCGACTGGGCCTGGTTTCCATATCGAGTTTCTGCTCTTCATCTCTTTTCTCTACTTTCTGTGGTGGAACGGGCTCATGCTGCTCTCCGGTCTCCATTCGATTCCCAGGGTGAGAAGGGACCCTGGCAAAGTTCGTGGAGGGATGGGGACCACACAATTTTTGGTCAGGTCATCATCAGGGTTAGACCGTCACCTTCACAATATCGCCCAGGGACGCACCAAACCCCTTCAGAAGATGAAACCATTTGTGATTGGGTAGTTCACTGTGTACGGACCCTTTTTTACTTACCAAAGCGTGACGGGCCACTGATGAGGAGCGATGAGTGATACTGCGTGGGATGTTTCTCGTCGCTTTGGGCTGGTGTCCTGTCCCCACTGCGGATGCAGGTGGGAAGAAACTGTTCATCGCCAAGCTCGGCCTGTTTGTCCTGAATGTGGAAGCGAATTCGACCAAGGACAGCTAAGGCTGGAATTAGAGAAGTTTCGGAGAGAAAAGCCTCTTCAGAACGGGACTCAAAGTGAGCTCCTAGATTGCGTTTGCTTTTCTCGGTTCCAGAACAGTTTGAATCTCGGCCTCTTCATCATGGTTTCAAAGGGTCCAAGGAAGAATTGACAGAAGGAGGCTCCCTAGGAGAACCAGTATGGTACAGCGGAGGACCGCTCCAAGAAAACCGTAGAGGCAAAAGTCGCGGCAGGTCATACGGGTTGCTCCCGCGAAGTATGCCAGTGCATCGCTGGAGATGAAGGGAGTCGCTCTCCCGAGGACGAGGGTCCAGGAGCCCCATCTTTCGAACCAGCGCTCGATCCTCTGGACCCTTGATGTGCCCATTATCCGCAGGAGATACGGCCTTCCGCCCTTTCTCACTAGGTAAAAGTCAATGAGTCCTCCCACCGTGGACCCCAAAGCTCCTGAAACGACCACCAAAACAGGGTTCATGCCCAAGATCACCGCCAGCACGATGAAGACGTCCGAAGGAAGAGGTGCAACCACCGCCTGAAGAACCATAACAAGGAACAGTCCTACGGCACCGTAAGTCAAAACAAAGGACTTCAGAAACAGTATGATCGACTCAAGCATACACGAAGTCTCCTAGACGATACTCTGATGAACCATGTTCGGACCCTGGAAACAATAGGAGTTTCCAAAGGAATGGCTCTAGACTCGACGGTGCTCAGGCTAATTAGGATCGTTACTGCGCTTGTACACGGCTGGTGACGTCCTGACTAGCCGGCGTAGGACGAGAGAGTACACGAATTATTCGACCCCAATCCCCTGAGGCCATGCAAAGAGTCTAGGCAAACGCGACCCTGCACCACACACGTGTAACGCCGCATATGTTTATCTCAGGAGGCCCCAGCCTCCTATCCCACCAGAGTGTGATTTGACACGTCGGAAATACCTGTCTTAATCTTGAGAGAAGGCACTTCCCGGTCAAGGGGAAGAGACGCCCAAAGAAGCAACATCATGGCCGCCAAGGTCCTAGCTGAGGTAGTTCGTTCAACCATCGGTCCCCGCGGCATGGACAAGATGCTGGTCGCGGGCATAGGGGACATAGTCATCACGAATGACGGAGCCACCATCATGAAAGAGATGGACGTGCAGAACCCGGCCGCTAAGATGCTTGTTGAAGTCGCCAAGACCCAAGACAGCGAAGTAGGAGACGGAACAACAACCGCCGTTGTTCTGGCAGGCGAACTACTCGCAGGAGCCGAATCTCTGCTTGACAGAGATGTTCATCCCAACGTCATCATCGACGGATACCGAGATGCAGCGGAGAAAGCGCAGGAGATCCTGGAGAAGATAGCGGTGAGCATCAAGCCTGACGACCAAGAGCAGTTGAAACAGATCGCGCTAACCTCGCTGAACACCAAAGGCATCTTCGGATCCCAGACCCATTTCGCCAAGCTGGCGGTCAACGCGATAAGACAGGTCATGGAGAAGCACGATGGTAAGGTCACGGCGGACATAGATCTGGTCAAGGTGATGAAGAAGCATGGACGAAGTCTAGACGAGACAGAACTCGTAAATGGAATAATCATAGACAAGGAAGTAGCCCACTCAGAGATGCCCAAGACCGTGACGGGCGGCGGAATAGCCCTGCTGAACGCTAAGCTTGAGATAGAGAAGACAGAGATCGATGCTAAGATCAACATCAACAAACCCGAGGACATGTACCTCTTCATCCAGGAAGAAGAGAACATGCTGAAGGAAATGGTTGAAGAGGTGGCCAAGACTGGCGCTAAGGTCCTGTTCACGGAAAAGGGAGTAGACGACCAGGCCCTTTCCATTCTCGCCAAGAAAGGAATCCTCACGGTGAAGAACGTGAGCAGCGGGGACATGGAGAAACTGGCCAAGGCAACCGGCGGGGCAGTAGTCGGCACCACAAAGGACCTGGCAAAAGCATCTCTGGGCCAGG
The DNA here is from genome assembly GCA_964361545.1 of uncultured Candidatus Bathyarchaeia archaeon. Lineage (GTDB taxonomy): Archaea > Thermoproteota > Bathyarchaeia > 40CM-2-53-6 > 40CM-2-53-6 > BA-19. The sequence goes on along the minus strand of CAYIBO010000115.1, from coordinate 632 downwards.
CTAAGATAGTTGAGGAAGTGAAGATTGGGGATGACAAACTAGTCTATGTTCGAGAATGCAAGAACCCCAGGGCTGTGACGATCATGATACGGGGCGGGTCGGAACATGTTGTGGATGAGGCGGAGAGGTCTCTCCACGACGCCCTGTGCGTGGTCAGGAATGCGGTTGAGGATGGTAAGGTCGTCGCTGGCGGAGGCGCTCCTGAGGCGGAGCTTGCGAAGAGATTGAAAGAGTACGCTGTCAAGGTGGGAGGCAGAGAACAGCTCGCGGTAGCAGCCTTCGCCGAGGCTCTAGAGGCGATACCGGTCGCCATAGCCCACAACGCGGGGATAGACCCCATTGATATCATGGTCGAGCTGAGGGCGAAGCACCACAGCCCCGCAAACCTCTGGTACGGCGTGAATGTTTCGACAGGGAAGACGGCTGACATGTGGAAGATGAACATCGTCGAACCTCTGCGAGTGAAGACTCAGGTCATCAAGTCAGCGGTGGAAGCTGTAACGATGCTCCTCAAGGTCGATGATGTCATCGCCTCGAAGGGAACTGGGGAAGGGAAGGGCCCAGGCGGACCTTCAGGAATGCCCCCCGGCATGCCACCAGGCGGCATGTACGGAGGAATGTAAAGAAACCCA
>CAYIBO010000114.1:0-3335 GCA_964361545.1 uncultured Candidatus Bathyarchaeia archaeon | reverse complement strand
GTTGCTTTCGGGTCGTGTTCGACTTCCTCATAGAGCTGGGCTTCTCCTTTCAGTGCTCTGATCATTCGGCTGCTGAGGCTGGACTCCATGGTTACTGTTGTTTGAGGAGTTGGTGTGCTGGAGGCGGCGGATGATAACCTGGTTCCGCATTTGGGGCAGAATTCCGCGCTTGTAGAGACTTCGCTGCTGCAATTGGGACAGAATATCATTGCTGTGCGTTCTTCTTGGACGGTCCAGTCTTAAGTCTTCCCCTGTTCAATTCCCTGGACAAGGACTGTTCGCGTGATCCTGCTACCCTTTGACTCTGGCATGGGGAACATTATGATTAAGATTGAAGTGATGTGATGGCACGCTGACCGAGAAATGTCGAAGGTTCATGAGAAAGAGACGGGCCTGTTGGACAACCTTGCGAACACGGGCTTAGCTGATGAGCTGGAGAACCGTCTGAGGGACCTTGAGCGGAACATTGCGGTGGCCCGGGAGTTCATCAAGCTCGCTGATGAGAGCTACTCTGAGCTCCGGCACAAATGGAACCTGTTGCAGCAGGAAATGCGCAGCCGACCTGAAACAAACCTCTCCGAACAAACCAGAGCCCCGACCAAGAAAACAACTGAACATGCCCGGTTAAGGGACCACTCTAGGACGAAAGAGGGGACCAAATCACAAGTGGGCGAGGTCAGGGTCAAAGATTCCGAAGAGGTTTCCATGAAAGTCGACACTCGCCCGCGCCCTGCGAAAGTTGTGACCCCGAACAGAAAAGAACTTGAACCCTCAAACGAAGACGGCGATTCTACCAGTCCTAAGAGGCCTTTCCGCGGGTCGCGATCGAGGCCTAAACCCTGGCGACGAGCCGACGACTTACCCTAGCTCGGCACAAGCAGAGAACTAACGCGTAACCAATAGCATCTTTGATTGGCGCGGAGTGGAATTTGAACTGGCTCTCGGAAATATCTCCATTATTTCGCTTTCTTGTGAGCCGAACAGCGCAAGAAACGGTCGGCCTCCTACCCGGTACTATCGGGACCTCTTCCTCCACCAGAGCCCAAGGATCGTTGAGAATATCAGAGCCGCGAGAAGGCTAAAGCCCAATAGCTGTAATCCTAGATCCTGCAGGCCGAAAAGTGGGCTCACGGACCGGGAGGGCTCCCGAACAATAATAGTCACTGTCTCGCTGTCGGAGAGAGATGCGCCGTCAACCTCGGTGGCGGTGAACCTGGCGGTGTAGACGCCTGGACCCTGTTCCCTTGAAGGTGTCCAGGAGAAGACACCGGTATCAGGGTCGAAGATCGCCCCCATCTCGAAGCATATGTCGCAGGAAAGCTCGATAGCATTCCCCGGAATGTCAGGGTCCGTGACGCGTACACCAAAGGTTAGAGTGCCTCCCAGTTCAACCGTCTGAGGGCCCGGCATGATAACAGTCGGCGCCAGGTCCACCTCTTTGACCTGAATGACAACTGGAACGGAGTCGGAAAGCGCAGGGAAACCACCATCCACAGCCAGGAAGGTTACAGTAAAGTCGCCGTCCTGGGCCTCTCCAGGAACCCAGCTGAAGGTTGCCGTGACCGGCGAACCCCCTGTGATAGTCGGGAAACTGGCGCCTGCGGGTAGACCGGACGCTGAGAGTATAATGGTGTCGAGTGGTTGACCTGAGGCGTCAATGTCAGGGTCGTGGGCTGTAATGGTGTACTCCAGAAGGGTGGACTCGTCCACAACGTGCAAACCGATAATAGTTATGACTGGTGCCTCATTGACCTCTCTAACGTCGATGGCTATCGTCTTGGCATCCAGTCCAGATGGCGATCCGTCATCGGTGGCAGTGAGGCTGAGGACCCAGAGCTTGGGGGCCTGAGCCTCCGCGGGGGTCCACGTAAACGTTCCCACGACGGTTCCCTTCCCAAGGGTTGAGTCGAACGTCGCTCCGACAACGTTGCAGTTATCACAAGAGAGGGTTATGGTGTTGAGCGGTTGACCTTTAGCATCGAGGTCAGGGTCTTCAGCGGTGACGGTGAAAGCGAGAGGGGTCTCCTCGTCGACCGCCTGGAGGCCAGGAACTGAGAGAATAGGCGCAACGTTGACCTCGTTGACCTCGATATGGACATCTCTCGTCTCTGTGAAGAGACCGTCGGAGACCGCGACTGTGAATGAGTATGGGGCTGGGCCCTGGGCTTCAGAAGGAGTCCAGGTGAAACTTCCTATTACAGTCCCATTTGCAAAGGTGTAAGTGGAGAATTGTGCTCCCTCTGGCAGACCCGTAGCGTTCAGCGTCAACTTTTCCCCAGTATCGGGGTCCGCGGCCTTGACAGTGAGGGCTAGGAGCTGCTCCTCATCCACTTCCATGGAGAGGATAGGGTCGAGGACCGGGCGCCTCCCAAGTCTTTCTATCCAAATATCCTGATTCCTTGGGGTAGTTGATGTCACATTTCTCAGATCGGTCCAGACAGGGTAGACAGTGGTTACTGTGGAGGCCACTCCAATATAGTCGCCGATGAAGGACTCTTGTCCGAACAAAACTGCGTCAGGACTCGAAGGCACATCTGTAACTCTGACGTTGCTTAGGAAGGACGCACCACCATCAACTGAGTCAGCGTAGAAGACATCAATGAGATGGTTTCCAGGGTCCTCCCGCCTATCGTAGAAGACGATACTGAGACGTCCGGAGGAGACGCTCATCCAAGGAAAGAATTGATCGTTGAGCATGTCGTCATCATTAACCCTCAAGGGAGCGCTCCAAGTGAAGCCACCGTCCAGGCTTCTGCTGACCAGAATATCCGCGTCCCCCGTCGCATAATCCGCCCACGACACGTAGACGTATCCGTTGATTTCGTCTACAGCACTCGCGGGATTGTTGTTGACTCTAAAGAGGCTGTTGGAAAATTTGACAGGTAGAGGAGTGTAGCTAGCGATAGGAACCGGACTGGAGAAGCTAACTCCCCCATCCATGGACCTCGCGACCATTATCCGGTCATTGAACATGTCATTCCATACCACATACAGCTCCCCCAAGGGTCCGACAACAGGGATAGACCCCTGGTTCAACGGACTGCTACTGAGTCTCTTCGGCGTGGAGAATGTTGTGCCTCCATCAGTGGAGTAGGAGACCATTATGTCAGCCGTTGAGGCGAATCGTGTCCAGCTGACGTAGACTCTGCCATCGAAAGCTCCGCCTGTATTGGCTACTGAAATGTAGGGTTTGTCGTTGAAGACGGTTCTAGACCCCTCGGTAACGAGAACCGTCTGGGTGAAGGAGAGGCCTCCGTCTGTAGACTTTGATACGAAGACTGAACCGTCCAAGACCCTGTGGGCTTGGACCCTGAAGACCAGCCCCCCATAGTAGA
>CAYIBO010000113.1:0-3352 GCA_964361545.1 uncultured Candidatus Bathyarchaeia archaeon | reverse complement strand
GAGCACGAACGCATACTTCATCATCCGCAACGTCCGGGTCCACTCTGGCGGTCTCAGCTACAACGGAATCTTCCTAGGCAGTGCCAACAATGGAGCGATAATGAACGTATCGGCCACAAGCAACTACCGAGGGATTTTCGTCTGGCTATCAGCAGGGGTCATCGTCTGGGGTGGAAACGCCACCTCCAGTACTAGAGCAGGCATCGAAATACTCTCTTCGTCCTACACCACCGTTGCAGGCTGGAATGTGTCGGGTAACGGAAGGGATGGAATCCGTGTGTCCCTCTCGAGCCTTGTCACCGTCACAGGCAACAGGGTCTCATCCAACCAAGGCAGTGGAATTTCGCTCTCGGGCGCCTCGAACGTTACTGTTGCGGTCAATGATGCGACTGCCAACAGCGATTTCGCGATAAGTCTTCTCGCTTCCGAGAACAATCTCATATATCACAATAATTTCGCGGGTGTCAGCCCTCTCGCCTCTGACGACTTGGAAAACGCGAACAACTGGGACATGGGTTATCCTACTGGAGGAAGTTACTGGTCAGACTATGCAGGCACTGACGGTAACGGGGACGGTATAGGTGATACCCCTTACACCGTCGACATCGAGAGAGGAATCCAGGACCGATATCCTTTGATGGGCCAGTACCACGACACTGTTCAGCCAACTTGGGGCCCTGGAGCTCAAGTGGTTGGGTCCCAGGTCGGCCAAGCCAGCGTTACCCTAACTTGGACTCAGGCAACAGACGATCAAATGGTCATAGGATACCGCGTATACCGAAATGGCATCCTCGCCGTCACTCTGCCCAATACCGTGCAAACCTACACCATCACCGGGCTGTCCCCGTCGACAACTTACACTTTCAAGGTTGAAGCGGGAGATGAAGTCGACAACTGGAGCCAGACAGGACCATCGGCAGTCGTAACCACTACCGCGATCCGCGGAGGCGGGGGTGGGGGACGCTTTTTTCTTGTATAGCCAATACGCTCTCTACATGATGGCTGCAGCCGTCATCACCGGCACGGTAGGAGCATTCTACGCCAAGAGGACCAGGGCTCGAAAGCCAAACCCGGCGCTGTTCATTAGTAATTAATGTACATATTCTCGGCCATACAACGTACTGGATTGTGTACTTCGCCGTTATATTGTGAAGCTGCGACGTTTGAAGACCATCAAGGAATGAAAAAGTGAAACCTGAACCGAAAACAAGCGCAACAACACCCACAACAACCGAGGACCCATCTCCCAAGACAACAATCGTCACCTGGCTGGCAGTCAGCCTATTTCTCGCCCTGATAGCAGCCACCTCAGCCCCTTTCTTCGCCTTCCTAGGCGACGGCGGCTACGCTGTCGTCGGAACCATCCACGGAATGCTCGCGACCCTCGGAGTGCTGGTCGGAACCATCGCCGCCTATCTCGGCTGGCGACTCTTCATCGGCAAACTGCGAGCCTTCAGCGACCTCAAACTCCTCTCAATAGTCTCGGCGCTCGTCTCCGCGGGAACAATCTTCTTCGGAAACTGGATTTATGTGGGGTACAGAGCATCAGGAGGACCGAGAGCCTACTTCATCGCCAACAACCCAGAGATTCACGAAGTATTTTTCGAGTTCAAAGAGTTCATCGCACTCTTCACACTGCCACTAGCCATCTCCGTCGCTTTCGTCATGTGGCGCTACGACCAACAGGTCATGGAGGAAAAAGGTCTCAGGTCTTGGCTGGGAATCGCCTTCGCCATCGGCTGGGGAGCGCTAATGATAGCGTTCCTGCTAGGAGCGGGGATTACGAAACTGAGGAGCGTGTAGCAAGAAATGGAAACGCAAAGGGTATTCAAAAGGGCCAACGGCGAGGCAATAGCCGCGCTGATGTCAGCTATGATCGGGCTGCTGGTGATGGGCATCATGCATCTCGGATCCGTGGCGTCCAGCGACTTCGGCCAATGGCTCCTTTCAGTAGGAAAGGCTTGGATTCCCAACGCCGCGGGTCTCGGACCCTACAGCGGAAAGGAAACCTTCCTGCTGATAGGCTGGCTGGGCAGCTGGGCGGCACTACATTTCGCGCTGAGACATAGAAGTCTGCGACTGACACTGCCCATGGTAATCTTCACCATCGGCATGGCCCTCGCCACACTGTTCGTTTACACACCGTTCATCGACGTCATACTGGGAAAGTAGAGCTAGAAGGTGAAGATCACGGCCCGGTCCGAGGTCCTCGCCTTCGGCTGGACTCCCGCCGCGGCGAAAGCCTCACTGAGGTAGTGGGTCAGGAAAGTTGACCACTTAGCCCCCAGCTCATGCATCAAAGTAACCGTCCACCTTTCCCCCTCATTCTTCTCATAATACTCGAAAAGGTTCGCATAGGCCGAAAGGTCATGGATGAACTCTAAGACATTGTTCACCGTCACCTTTCCCCACTTGGACGCGATAAGCGCCATGGGAGCGCTTTTGCCCGCGGTTTGAGCAGCCTTCACCAAGCCATCTTCGGGAACAGCATTCAAAATCTCTGAGAAGGTCTTCCGGCTCATCCGTATGGCGTTGACCCGCTGCAAGAATCTCCCAAACTCGGAATATTCGAGGAGCAGCTGGTTTACTAGAGTGTTGACACTGATGCTCTGACGGCCAGCCTCCTCTTGCAGAGCTCCCAAAGCCTTCTCGTTCACCCGGAACGACTTGGCGACAGTCTTACCCTCCCTCGGCAAATCACACGACTCACCCTTACTCTGTGCTAGTACTAAGATATGCTTTGCTTGGGACACACCGGACCGTGATGAGGCTTGTAGCTCAATGTGCACGGCCTGTCTATATGCGCCTTCCTACAAGAAAGGATTGCAGGAGGGTCCGAAACTGGCTGGGTGCCAAGAGTGCGGTTCAGAATTGCCCGACAATCGTAGATGCCAATTCTGTGGCCACATCTTCTGCGAAGAACACTGGCCTGCGCATCTGGCCCGGGAGAAACGGTACGAAGGACTTGCCGAGGACGCTTCGAAGCTATGGAAAAAACGCGAAGTAAGCGCCTAGACCGTCTCAAGCTGAGACTGGTCGAAGCATCCTGTGCGACTTGTACGCCTTCCATTAGGAGAGAGCTTGAGAAGGTCAAAGGCGTCGAGTGGGTCGGGGCTAACCCAATACTCGACCTGATACTCGTCGATTACGACCCAGACCTGCTCGACATTGACGAGATTCTGTTGGCCATCAGAAAGTCAGGGTACAAGGCTGCCCGCGTATCGACCTAGAACCTCCCAACCGTCCCAACGTCCCACCGCGACCCCACCCCATACGTATTCGGGAGAATCTCCAACAGCACCTGTACCACACTGTCCCTTCAGTGCTCACCTCGTGTACCACCAGGTTAAAC
>CAYIBO010000112.1:0-3378 GCA_964361545.1 uncultured Candidatus Bathyarchaeia archaeon | reverse complement strand
CGGCCACGTGTGAAGACTGGCGACTTCACGTTGGGCCATGTCGAGAGCCTGCAGCCGGGCCAGATCGGACAACCGAGTCTCAAGATCTCTGAGCGTCGCCTCAGAAGTTTCGCTGCCGTTGACGTTCGGCCTCAGGATGAGTTGGAGTGATTGCGTCCGGATAGACGCCTGCTCTTTTCGCTTCGCCTCCAACATAGTTTGATGAATGCTGTTGAGAGGAAGGAAGAACATCACAATTCCCAGTACCGTCAAGAAGGTGAGGAGGGCTGTGCTTGAAGGGTCTGGCAGTATTGTGGTGGCCAGTAGCACAAGGCCAAAGGGGGGCAAGGTACGAGAAGGCTAGGTGGAGCGAGAAGGAACCTATCGGCCGAGTTCCCACCATTCCGTCCTCATAGAAGGCCTTCAACCGCAAGGGTCCCTTGCCGAGTTCATGGAGCCCCTTGAGGGAACTAACGTAAACCCAGATGAACGTCGCAACGCCAAAGAATGTTATGAGACGCAGAATTCCAACAACTGGGGACGGGGTCCCGGGGCCTGGGCTTTCGGGTAGAACGGTAGGGATGATGATTAGTAACCCGAAAACCGTGGCCAGAAGGATAGGTGGCTTTGGCAGGGAGACGTGACGGAACGCTTTGTGAAAATCCTCTTCGCCCCGGGGGCAGAGAGGAACCATGTCTAATTCGGTGCGGACAAGTCTCAACCGCATGTCTCGGATGCCGTAGAAGATTGCGAAATTCGCCAGGACGAAGAGTGCTTCAGCTGACACTGCCTGCCATGTCGAAACGGACTCTGACCCTGTCAAAACCCGTATAGCATTGTCCAAGCTTGACGTGCTAGCATATTCTGCGAGAAGGGCCCCTGGAGCTCCCAGTAGCACAGCTAGGACAAGGGAGCCTGCAGCATACGGAAGGTGGAAAAGGCCGACAAACCGTTCGAATATTGTTTCCCGTTCGGGACCCGTAAGAACTTGCTTGACCATTTCTACTCGACTAAGCTCATCGATTTCCATGCTACCTCATATCTATGAATTCTCCACAGTCAACCCTGAAAGACGCTTCTTGAATGGTGCGGCCGCCGGGATTTGAACTCCCGGACCGCCGTTGTAAGCGGTCTCCCGGGTCGTCAGCGTTCCGCTAGCGCTAGCAATGGCAGGCTGAAATCATAGACCAGGCTAGACCACGGCCGCACAAGACGATTCCCGAAACTCAAGGCTCATTTAAAGACTGGCGAGGACAATGGGGCTAGAAACTAACGGATACGCTCTGGAATTCTCAGCCAATCTTGGTCATCTTTCGTTTGTCTTAAATACAAAATTCCCGCCGAGAGCCTCCGTCTGTGACATAGTTGAGCATAGTTCTCGAGAACCTGAGACGCGACGCCCGCATGCGGATGGAAACCGACTATGAAATGTCCCCCGCATGGATACTCGTTCCCCTCATACCCATAGTGGGACTGATAGTATTCTTCGCCGTCTTCTTCGGAGCACTATTCACCCTCGCAACCGCCCCCCTACCACCTGGAGTAACCCCGCCTGCAACAGGTTTCTTTGTCGGCCTCCTAGGGATACTCTTCCTGCTCTCGATCGTGGGCTTCATCGCCCAGATACTGTTCGCTTACATGATTTACAGACTCGTCAACCGTCGCAACAAACACTTCCAACGCCAAGGCTTTCTCTACGACGACACGACAAACCTAGCCAAGGAATTGGCCGCGAAGAAAGGCGTTGACATATCCCTTAACCTCAACAACATGGAGAGGACCAACCGCGAGGCGAGGTACGAGGAGACGGAGAAGAGTGCTGCCTTATGGGCCATACTCACTTTCTTATTTGGAATAGTAGTACTGTACGTCTACTACTTCCTCATGAACGACTTCTACAAGCATGAGAGGAGAGAGGACGTGTTCTTTGAAGACCTTAACCGGGCCCTATTGCCCACGGGGGTCACAGTTAACCTTCCCCGTCGGGCTCTCCCCATACCCGACCGGAGCTTCGTTCTCTACCTAATCCTGACCATCGTAACCCTGGGAATCTTCTCCATCTACTGGCTATACGTTCTACTGACAGACCCCAATAGCCACTTCCGACAACAAGCCCTCACAGAAGACACGCTACTAGCGCAAGTAACACCCTTAATGGCCTAACGCAAGCCTGAAACCTCGCCCCCTGTCCGTACTTGGAGGCCTGATGATGACTACTCCGGCCGTTCAGCCTGAAACGGCCACATTACTAGACGCTCGACCTCGAACCGACCATGAGATTTCCACAAAATGGGTCTGGGCTCCCATAGCCAGCTACGCCACATGGGCAGCCATCCCAACCATCAGCTACCTCTTCGGAGGACAAACAGGATTCAATCTCGCGATCCCAACTGGGACCCTCGGTGTTGTGGGATTCATCTTCTCCGCAGCCTCATCCTTGCTAGTCTACCAGCTCGTCAACCGTAGAAACCAGCACTTCGCAAGGGAAGAAAGCCTTCTGTGGGCCTCGTTTGACTCGTCCATGGCCCGAGCCTCGCAGAGCGACATGAGGACACAATTAGCACTCGGGTCCGCAGAGCGCGATCTGGCCCAACTGACCGAGGCTGGCAAAGAGCATAGTGCGGTACTCTGGGCCCTCCTAACGCTAATACCATACGCGGGCTGGATTTTCATGACCTACACTCTAGCCTTCCTCACCCATGACATGCTCAAGCACGAGCGGCAGGAAGACCTTGTCATCGAGAACCTGAGCAGGATATCTCAAGGCCTTCCGCCCAGGGCAAGAAGGACTCCTAATAGACCAGTTATCCTCTACGTCCTTGCAGGCCTGGCGACCCTCGGAATCTTTCTACTTTTCTGGGTCTACCAAGCGGTCAAGGACCCTCAGCCGCATTTTGAACACCATCGAGCTTTTGAGACTGTCCTCGGACCAGCGTCAACCATGTCGGGTTCCGTTGGAGGACCGTACTAGATGTGTCTGGTCCGCTCAGTCGGACTAAGACGAATATTCTTTGACCGCATCTTCCAGCGGTCCTACTGGACCTGGAGAAGACACCCGGCCATAATCGTCCCGACGATGCTGGACACGGGCCTGACCGCGATTGCTCAATCAATCATAACCCTCGCAGCGATGCTTGTGCTACTAGACTTCGCATCCCGAAACACTCTCTTCAGCTTCCTCTCAACACAATACAACCAGGGCCTACTGAAAGCAATACAGACCCCGGCGTATTTCTCCACCATAATCCCAGCCGTAATTATCGCAGTTATCATCGCCGCGCTCGCACTGGTTCTCGGCGGTGGGTTCGTCCTCTCCGCCGAATATGGCACATATCTAGACGCGTGGCAGTCTGACAAGACCTCGTTCCGGTCCATCATAGACAATGGCTCCAGGCGATG
>CAYIBO010000111.1:0-3433 GCA_964361545.1 uncultured Candidatus Bathyarchaeia archaeon | reverse complement strand
GTCTTTGCTCTCAGCTCCGGATTATTACGTGGACCCCGACATTCGACATGCAGAATCACTACCGGCATCGGCTTTCACGAGCGAGGAATTTCTGGAACTTGAGAGGAAGACAATCTTCGCCAGCGTGTGGTTGCTCGTTCCTCCCCAGGATCTTCCAGGAGAATTCCCGAAGTCTCAGGGTGCCCGCTCTCCATTTTCTCTACTGGGCAAGCCCTTGTTTCTACAGCGAGGTTTGAAGGGCCACTTGCACTGTTTTCCGAACGTCTGCACCCACGCTTGGCATCCGTTGGTAGAGTCCGCAAGCGTCGGGGGAGCGATCATCTGTCCTCAGCACGGACGCCAGTTCGACAGTGAAGGCAGGTTCGTGTCTCAGACAGGGTTCGATGAACTACGGAATTTTCCGAGGGAGTCGGATCATCTCAAGCATTTTCCTGTTGAGGAATGGCGCCAGTTCGTCTTCGTCTGTCCCGGCCGCCCCATCGCACCCTTCCACGATTTCGTGAAGGAAGTCGAAGAATCCATTGCAGGAGTATTGTTTGACAGGCTCAGAAGGCGTCCTTTGGAGGTCGAGGTTCGAGAGGTTGAAGGTAACTGGAAACAGCACGCTTGGAACTACATGGACAACTTTCACATCAGGTTCGTTCACAAGGGTCCCGGCGGGCTGGCAGACGCCATAGAGCTGTCCTCGTATGAGACCGAGCTGTACAAGTTTTCCTCGTTACAATGGGTATATGCGAGAAATCCTGAGAATGGGTTCGATCCCAACCTATTAGCACCTAGGTTTCACGACCCTCGGAACCCTGAGAAAAGGGTCTTCGCACTATGGTGGTTCGTCTTTCCAAACCTAACCCTGAACTTCTATCCCTGGGGCCTATCCGCCAATGTCTACATGCCTGTCCCGGGGAAACCGAACAGGACCCAGTTCCTATGGTACCATTACGCCCTGGACGAGGAAAAGTTCCAGCACAGAAACGACGTCTGGCTAAGCGAGCAAGTAGATCTGGAAGACATAGAAGCTATCAGCCTAGTCAGCAGAGGTGCTCAGTCTGGTTTTGCCCCCCGGGGCCGGTTTGCGCCGCGGGAAGAGGCGGGGCCGCACTGGTTTCACCGTTTAATCTACGAGGCAATCTTCGAGCAAAGAAGCACAAGTTCCGCTGGAAAGGCAAGGAACAAGGAAAGGCTGTAGCAGCCCTATGTCGCTTCTACCACCGGGCTTCTCCTTGAGACGTAGGCAGGAGGATATCTTTTCGGAACGCAAGGTTCAGCTTGGTGTACCCGTTGGGCTCTATGGTCACAGATAGAATGCGGTCGGTTCTTATTGTCTTGCGAGTTCCTTCTGACAGAAACCATACCTTTAGCTGGTCGAATTTCAGTTCAGCCTTGACTGCGCTGCCATCAAGCCTGAGAGGAGACAAAGCACACGAATCGGTTACTTGAAGGCTTGTTACAATTCACAATTCATGCCTTAGGGGGCAGTATCCAAGCTGTCCACCACTCCGCTTGGAAGGCGAAAGGAAATCTTCCTAAGAATCGTCGTAAGAGGGCACTTTGAATCAGAAGAACGTCTTTCAACGAGTTCTTGAAAAATACAAGAAAGCCTGGGAGACACGAAGCCCAGACCTAGCCATGGAACTCTTCACTCGTGACGCGACCTACAGAGAAGACCCGTTCGACCCGCGACCAATGAGAGGGCTGCGGGAGATCCGCGACTACTGGGCAGAGGTTCCAAAATTCCAGAGGAACATCTCATTCACATGCGGACCCGTCTTTCGCCTAGGCCAATCTAGAGTATGGGGTGCCGAATGGTCCGCACGCTACACTAAGGTCAAGACTGGCGAAAAGGTCAAGCTGAAGGGAGTACTATTTTGCGAGTTGCGGGGAGAGAGGATTCGAAGGTTCTGGGAGTACTGGCACATCAGAGGAGGAAAGCCATCCTTCCGGGCCAAGACCTCGAAAAGTAAGAGCTTGTAGAGTTCGAACAGCGCATTCGCTACTCAGAGAAATCCGAGAACGCTATAGGTAAGTGTCACGAAATTGCTCCCTCTCATACATCTTGTCCAAGAATAGACCCAGTTCTCCGCTCGGCCTTCTCTTTCTCGAAGGTACAAGCCCGCTTTTATCATCGTAGGGCCGTTCGGAAGTCGTCCTGGAAGACCTAGGATGGCCTCCGCAAGCGTAGCAGCCAAGGCATTTTGCTCGACTGCTAACCTAGGACCCGGGTTTGATACCTTCGGCCTCGCCCTAGACCGGTACGGCGACCTCGTCAGGGTCCAGCTCACAGGAGGGAAGGGCCGGGTAAGGGTCAGGGCCAGGGGCCCGTACGCCTCGAAACTACCCACGCGGATAAGCGAGAACTCCGCCTGGCCGCCTGCAGTCGAGATGCTACAGCAGGCTAGCAGCGGTAAGGGTCTAGAGCTCGTCATTGAGAAGCGGGTTCCGGTTGGCATTGGGCTGGGTAGCAGCGGGGCGACGGCGGCGGCATGCGTAAAGGCACTGGACGCGTTGCTGGGGCTGAACTTGTCGGCCGATGAGTTGGTTCGCGTTGCTAGCCTTGGAGAGGCAGCCGCTAGTGGAAGTCATCATGCTGATAATGTGGCTGCGTCTCTGTTGGGAGGGTTTGTCATTGTATACGGGAAAAATTCAGTTCGAGCTGTCTCGGTCAAACCGCCCTCTGGCCTAGTAGTGGTCGTTGTGACTCCAGAGGTTTCTCTTCCCCGTAAAAAGACCCGCTTGGCGAGGTTTCTGGTCCCGAAGACCATCAGCGTTCGAGATGCGGTCCACAACATCGGACGAGCATCAGTTATTGCAACAGGTTTTGCCCAGGGAAGAATAGACATGATCGGAAGTGCTATGGAAGATGAGATTGCAGAGCCTTACCGTGAGAAGCTAGTACCCTGCTATCGAGCGGTGAAGAAGGCCGCTGTAGAAGCTAGTGCGGCTGGAGTCGCCATCAGCGGCGCGGGTCCAAGCGTGGTTGCCCTAGTTGACCGGAGGCGGTGTGATCCTCAGCAGGTTGGTAGAGCCATGGTTCGAGAATTCTCGCGTCATGATGTTAGGTCAAGGTTCTTCGTTTCGAGCCCGGCCCCAGGCGCTACTGTGTTGCGGAGGCGCTAGAATTGGTATGGCGCTACAGGCTGCAATGCTTCGGGTGTCGCACACATTATCCGGTCCGGTCCACTGGCTTTCGATGTGAGAAGTGCGGTGGACTATTGGAGGTCAGATTCGACCTCTCGGATGGACGGAAGATTCCTTGGAGGAATAGGCCGCTGTCCGTCTGGAAGTATCGTGAACTGTTGCCAGTTGACAATGATCGGTTCATCACATCACTTGGAGAGGGCGGCACGGGTCTTCACCGTTGCCAGAGGTTCGGCCGTGAGCTTGGCTTGAGGAACCTCTACGTCAAGAATGAGGGCGAGAACCCAACAGGCTCCTT
>CAYIBO010000110.1:0-3503 GCA_964361545.1 uncultured Candidatus Bathyarchaeia archaeon | reverse complement strand
CTGTTGTCAATGACCAGGTGATACTTGGTGTATGTCAGCTCCTGGCTGTATTCACCTGGGTCGTCAATACCGCTTCGAATACAACAATGTAGAGGGAAGTTCAGAGCTCCTTCACCCGCACGGCCCGAGGAATGGAGATACGACACAGTCTGCGCCGCAGCATACTTCGTAAACGACCGATTGTCCATCACAAGAATCTCAACTGTGGCCCCTGCGGGGCTGACGACTTGGAAACTTCCGACGACTCGATGGTAATGGACGGACATTGGAAATTCCCGGAATCCTCCGGCTACGACGCTTAGGGTCTCGTCGGCAACGGGAAAGTCTGGGTGAGCGTACCCAGGCACCGGCAAGAAGAGCGTCAGAAACAGGGATGGGAGGAGACAGAACAGCCTAAGGAGGCCTACCAGCTTCAATCTCTCCTACAGAGGACCCGTGGCCCGTGCGAATATAAGAATGTCAGGGAAAAGACGGGACTCTAATTCGTGCTTAAAATAGTTTTGAACCCAAAAGTTGGTGGGCCGGGTGGGATTTGAACCCGCGACCCTGAGACCATGGCACGCCCTATGTTCAAGACCCTGCAAAGCCAGATGATGAGCATATCCGTGTGCATGAGTAGGGAGCTGAAGCATCGGGAGTGCAGAATATTAGTAACCACACTCGACCTTGGCAACTAGTGTGGGATTGTGAATTATAGAAGGTTAGGCTGCGCCGGCCTCAAAGTTAGCGAGCTATCTTTAGGATCCTGGGTGACCTACGGCGGCCAAGTTGGCGAAGAGGTCGCGCTAAAGTGCATGGGAGCCGCATACGAAGCGGGAGTCAACTTCTTCGACAATGCAGAGGCCTACGCACAGGGAAACGCCGAAAACGTCATGGGGAACGTGATTAAGAAACTGGGTTGGCGTCGAGAGAACCTAATTGTCTCAAGCAAGGTTTTCTGGGGAGGCGAGGGACCCAACGACAGGGGCTTGTCACGCAAACACATCTTCGAAGCTTGCCGGAACTCCCTTAGACGGTTGCAGCTCGAATACCTAGACCTCTTCTTCTGCCATCGCCCAGACCCGAACACTCCCATCGAAGAAACAGTACGCGCTATGGACGACCTGATTCACCAGGGAAAGATACTCTACTGGGGCACGTCCGAATGGAGTGCTGCCGATATCATGCGTGCCCATGCACTGGCTCGAGAACACGGCCTGACTCCTCCCCAAATGGAACAACCCCAGTACAATATGCTACACCGTGACCGGGTAGAGAAGGAGTATCTACCATTGTATCGTGAAATTGGGCTGGGAACAACGATCTGGAGCCCGCTTGCTTCTGGCCTACTCACCGGGAAATACAAGAAGGGTATACCCGCTGGCTCTCGCGCGGCTATAGACGGGTACGAATGGCTCCGGGAGCACGTTATTACTCCTCAGAACATTGAGAAAGTCACCAGGCTTGAGCCCATAGCCCAAGACCTGGGCTGCACTATGGCTCAGCTGGCAATTGCTTGGTGTTTGAAGAATCCAAACGTGAGCACAGTAATCACTGGCGCAAGCCGTCCAGAGCAAGTAGTTGAAAACATGAAAGCACCGGAAGTTGTGCCGAAGCTCAACTCGGAGGCTATGGAACGGATAGAGAAGGTCCTAGGAAACCAACCTCAACCGGACCGGGACTAGACCAAAGAACTTGTAGAACGGGCATTTGTCCAATCCACACGAGCAGGCCTGCGACTGGACTGGCGATTCAGGGCTAGTCTGTCCCCGGAGAGCGTCCGAATGGGGATGTCTTGCGCGGTACTATGGTCGAGCACATCGAGTTTCATTCTGCTTAACACGGAATGCTGCGCTTTTCAGTTTCGGCAGCGGAGAGAAGGGCACACGACTTCCAACATTGATGCTAAACCTAGCCCTTGGAGGGGCTTCTCTACCCCGGCCAGGTTCATCATTCTAGCCCAGACCCTTGTCATCGGGTTTCTTTCCTTCTGGGTCTATCAGGAGTACCTGAACAACCTGTACCTTCGCACGTATGTCAACGACCAGCTTCAGACGGTGGGATGGGCCTTCGCGCTAGCCGTGATCATCATGCTGGGGGCTGTGGCGATTCTCGTTTCGAGAAACAGGGCCATCGGGAAGAAGGCTGAACCAGAGGAACTTGAAGCGGTTTCAATGGAGGTCGAGATTCCAAACCCAGCCTCCCCGCAGATGAGCGCCAAGCCTTCTACAGATCTGCATCCCATCGTCGCCCAACTGAAAGCCGAACTCGCTAGGACCCTTATGCCTATCGAAAATGTGCCTGTCCCCAAATTAGAGGAAACAACAGGATCGGGTGGAGGCCAGCCTTCTGCCGTCACCGATCCAACGACTTTGCCAACTCGACGTCCACCGACTCCACCAGCTCCGGCGACTGTGATAGTTGGAATGGTGCCGGTTCCGAAGAAGGAAGAGAAGGAGGCACCCGCTGAAGATAAGTCGCAGACTGAAGAAAAATCTCAGCCTTCAGGATAAGCAAAGCTTCTTCCTACATTTTCCTCGTCTCATGTTTGGTGGACCGGGCGGGATTCAGACCCAATCAGGTTCAAGTCCACGTGAATTGGACTAGACGGCAATGTGGACTCTGGTTCAAGCACAGGAAGGGAGAACTTCCCTGAAGGGAGCGACGAGCGGAGGACTGCGAGCAACGTGAAGGTCTACCTGAAGAAGCTCCTCGTCTCTCTCTACGGCTACAGTGGTTCCGACCTGAACAGGTTCGGCAACGTGTCCGCCTATCGAGAGTGAACAGGGTCGGCAGGGAGACAGTTGTCAGAGCCATGAACGTGGCTCTCCACGAAGGCTTCGAAGTAATCTACATCGACCCCGATTCAGTCTTTCTAGAAAAGCAGCAAGCCGCAAGGCGACAATCAGGAAGTTTCTCGAAACGGCCGAGTCTGACGGTGTGGGCGTCACCTGCAGATGCACGTACGTCCTACTGGCCGAAATAGCCGGAGGCAAGAACATTACTGCATGCTATTCTAGGACGTCTTGGCAAGAATCTCATTTCCTCCTGACTCTTGGGCGAGGGTTAAGCGGTCCAGGAAGTGAAGGTGACATTCATGCCAGTCTCTCTCAATTCCGTAATATGCTCTCCTAAGGTCTATAGCCTAGTCCTTAGCGGAAGACCGTACAGCCGATAGGAGGTGTACGAGGCCGATGAGTCGTAACTCGTGGGGTAGCCCCAGAACGATGCACAAAGTAACCTGTTCTGACTGCGGGAAGGAGACGGAAGTTCCCTTCCAACCAACCCAAGGAAAACCAGTATACTGTAGGGACTGCTACCAGAAACACAGAAGGTACTAGGATCCTCAACTGGGAGGCCTAGCACCCGCTCCCTTCGATATGCGGGGCAAACAAAGAGTGTTCCCTGACGGGATTTCTATGTCTGTCCAACTCGCAGCGGAGGCCCCGCCCCATATCTTGAACTCCATGCTGGGAGCCCACTCCAAATCGCCACGATCTACTGAATTGTTGTTTAGAACCGTT
>CAYIBO010000109.1:0-3596 GCA_964361545.1 uncultured Candidatus Bathyarchaeia archaeon | reverse complement strand
GGCTCGATGCCTGTGGTGTCGCAGTCCATCATGAAGGCGATGGTGCCGGTGGGCGCTATGACTGATATCTGGGCGTTCCTATAACCGAACCGCTCTCCGAAGGAGAGAGCATTATCCCACGACTTGGCGGCTGCATCCAGCAGTTCCTTTGAAACACCTGACTGTGAGATCTTGTAAGCGTGGGCCCGGTGCATATCGATGACGTTCAGGAAGGGTTTCTCGTTGATGCTGTAGCCCTTGAAGGGTCCCAGCCTTTTGGCTATGAGGGCGGATGCGGCGTACGCTCTTCCTGACATGAGGGCGGATATGGCTGCTGAATAGTTTCGGCCCTTGTCGCTGTCATACGGCAGTCCACGGGCCATGAGCAAGGCTCCCAAGTTGGCATAGCCAAGACCCAGGGGCCGGTACTCGTGGCTGTTCTTCTCGATAGCAGGTGTAGGATAGCTCGCGTTGCCTACCAGTATCTCTTGGGCGCTGATGACTATGTCGACTGCGTGCTTGAAAGATTCTATATCGAACTCACCGTCAGGGGTCTTGAACTTCATCAGGTTTAGACTTGCCAAGTTACATGCGGAGTCGTCTAGGAACATGTACTCGGAGCAGGGGTTAGACGCGTTAATTCGGCCGGTAACTGGGCAGGGGTGCCACTTGTTGACCGTAGTGTCGAACTGAATTCCCGGGTCTCCGCAGATGTAGGCGGCTTCGGCCATCTGATGCATCAAGTCCACAGCCTTGTAAGCGTCCGCTACCTTGCCTGTGGTAATGTAACGGGTCTCCCACTCTTGGTTCTCCACGACAGCGTGCATGAACTCGTCCGTAACGCGCACGCTGTGGTTTGCGTTCTGGAAGAATACGGAACTGTAAGCCTCGCCGTCCACGGACCAATCATAGCCCGCGTCGATTAACGCCCAGGCTTTCTTCTCCTCCTTGGCCTTACTCCAGATGAACTCTACAATGTCTGGATGGTCTACATTGAGAATGACCATCTTCGCAGCACGGCGCGTTCTGCCGCCGGACTTTATTACGCCGGCAAAGGCATCGAAGCCTTTCATGAAGGACACTGGTCCGCTGGCTTTTCCGCCCGTAGAGAGGTGTTCCTTAGACGAGCGAAGGGCTGACAGGTTGGATCCTGTCCCGGACCCGTACTTGAACAACATTCCCTCCGTCACGGCCAGTTGCATTATCGATCTCATGTCGTCCTGGACCGAGTTGATGAAGCAGTTGTGTACGACAACGTTCTCGGACAAATAGTGCCCACTCAGGGTCTGAATGTCATAGACGGGCTTCTCGCCGATTTCCTCGATGGAAACTATGGTTTCCCATCTGACCTCTGGACAGTTCTTGCCTGTAGTCCTTAGGGACTCTCGTAGTTTCGCCTGCTTACGATTACCGATGAATCCAACGAGCTCGGAGAACTTTCTTCTTTCGCTGCTGATGCTTACGTCGACTTCCCACATGTTGTATCTATCCGGTCTTTTCTCTTTCTTCATCCTCAGTCTGGAGTAGATACCAATGGAAAGTAACAGCCGTTGGACATCCCTGGCTAGATCTTTGCTGATTACTGCGAAGCCGACATGAGAACTTGTATTTGTGGTGGACACATATCCTTCGGCCTGAAACAGGCTTCTGAGATATTCGATTATGGGCTCCTTCCCAGCGGTGAAGATGTTTGGTGGAGCATGCATCTGTGTTCCTCTGTTGAGTAGACTGTACCTAGCGACGAAGGGCCGTAGTGTTTCCCCATAGATTCGCACTCTCCTGTAGTTGAGGCGGGGGTTCTTCGTCTGAACTGGAGTCACATTGTAGTGGGAATTCTGGAATACCCTACCCATCCTGGGTAGTACGAAATTGTACTCTTCATCGTCTGCCGTCTGGAATTCTACCGTTAGCGACCTGTTGGTTCCATTCTCATACTGACCAACGAACCCGTCACCTTGAAGCCAGCCAGCAAGAGTCGCCTCATCGTCTGTTACTGCGTCATTACCATTCCCGTTCCCGTTGAATGTAGGCCTCGGCAGTACGATTCCTTTCTGTGTATGAAGCTGTAGCTTTATTCCTACCTGCAGTTCGTCTGTCCGTTGCCAAGTCCCAAGGGTTCTTCTCTCAAATGAAGCTAGTACTAGGTGATCTGCTGTTACATCAACAGAAAGGCCGTTTGAGAGTGTGAGACGGAACACCTTTTTGACTCCGTTCTGCTTTACGCCAGTAACTAGTGTAATACCTTCAGAGTCATAGACCGGTAATCCGATCAGATTATGCGATACAATGTCCCCGATAGGAATCATGCCTTTGGGAGTGCTTACCATGGCATCATAGGGCTGACATGCAGAGCACTGGGGTTTTTCCTCGACGCCGACGTTGAACCAGACGGGGCTGTTGAACGCTGCCATCTGGTAGAGTAGAATGTGGACTAGTTCGGCCTCGAAAGCGGCCGACTCTTCCTCGTCGAGGAAATACTTGTCCTGGCGGCCCCACTTTGCGATTGTTCCGGCTACTCTTGCTATTAGCTGGCGGACGCTGAACTCTCGTTCCGGACTCCCCAGTCTGCCCCGGAAGTATTTCGAGGCAACAATGTTCGTGGCTGTCTGGGACCAGAACGAGGGTACCTCTACGCCCTTCTGCTCAAAGATCACCTGACCCTTATGGTCGGTGATGATGGCGTCCCTTACTTCCCACTTGACGGTATCATATGGGTGGATGCCGGGTTTTGTGTATCGTCTCTCGTAGCGGAAGTCGCTTGGGGGGACCTTCGGTATTTGTTGGGTTTCCATTCTGTCTTATCGAACTCCTCCCTTCATCTCATTTCTGGGGATGAGAACCGGGAAGTGCCTTAACACTCGCTGCGGGGCATTAAAGAAGTTTGTACTGATTCGTATAAAAACGTGTAGTGTCACCTTGTCCCACTCTCGGGACCATTGTCTCGGTGAGTGCAATGGATTTTCAGAGAATGGGTTGCGTTACATTGAACGACCTAGTGGTTGAATGCTCAGAAACGTACCTAGTAGCATTAGCCCGTATACCTCGTAGGTTATTGTGAACCCTAGCTGATGATCGCCAGGTCCTGAGGAGCAAGAGGCTTGCAACTTGGACAGTTGATTTTCCACAGCTAGCTATCATGCCGTCATAGTTGTCCTCGACTGTGAGGATGTATCCCGGCGGCTGAAGCTTCTGACGTAGAGGCTGATAACAGTCTTCGTGACCTTGCTAATCACCGCGGAGTAAGTCTTGGATTGGGAAGTTCGAGGGAGGGTTACGTTGGTAACTGAGAATGCAAGGACTACCTGTGCAGCGGATAGGGCGTCCTGGACCGTCCAGCTTCCGAAGCGCGAGTAAGGTTCACTTGAGACATACTTTGTCCTGACAGTTGACAGAGCTGGAGGGCTTGACAGTTGCCACAAGCCGAGGATTAGAGCTACAGCGAGCAGAGTCGCGAGGGAAAACCTTCGCTCTAGCTCCCATTGTAGGAAGTCGCGGTTACGTGCCGTCTGTTGTTGTGCGTGTAACCCGGCCATTTTTTGCCTAGTAACATCAGGAATAGTAAGAAACTGGGAGAGTATCCGAGCTTGGTGCTACCATTTTTGGGCGGCGGAGCGAAG
>CAYIBO010000108.1:0-3611 GCA_964361545.1 uncultured Candidatus Bathyarchaeia archaeon | reverse complement strand
GATGGCCCCGGCCGGGCGACTGGTGAATTGTGGGGTAACAAGTGGAGGCAAGGCCGAAGTCGACATCCGCTACGTGTTTGTCCGCCAGTTTTCCCTGCTAGGGTCCTATATGGGCGGAATGGGTGAGCTACTGCAGGTCCTGAGGTTCTTCGAAGACGGCCGGCTGAAACCTGTTGTGGATTCTGTATTCCCATTGAAGGACGCAGCAAAGGCTCAGGAAAGGATGGAAAAGAGTCAGCACTTCGGGAAAATTGTGTTGAAGGTCTAGACTATTACTCTGGGACAGAGTCGGCTACGAGTTTTCCATCGACGACTTTGATGAAGAGGTAGCGGTTGTCCCGGAAGATTATGGTGAGCTCGTTTTCTCCCTCAGTCACGGTCAAGACATCCTGTCCGATTATTCCGTCATATTTTGCCATGATTCACTTCTTCCTGTCGACGAGTTTCCCGATTTAGGAAATGACCCTCTTAAAGAATTGACGCTCATTCGACATGGACCTTGACGGCAGAGGCCCTGGCGGTCGCCTCTCCTCTCTCCGTGAAAACATGCTTGCCCCATTTTACTCGCACCTTCGACTCAAGCGAGTGTTGTCCCTGGCCCAGGCTTTTTGCGGGTATCTCGAAGCTCCGTATCACATCGAACAGCATTCCCTGGGCCTCTTCCTCGGTCTTTGGGTAGAGGATCGTTTCGAACTCTGTTGCCACTGTTGCCCAGACGCGGTATGGTAGTTCGGGGTTGCGGGTCCAGAAGAAAACAGCCCGTCGGACAAACTTGTCGCGTTTGACCTCAACGCTGGGAATGGGCTTTGGCCGGTGCTTGAGGAGGGTCACCCAGTAACCCATGCGTAGGCCCAGGTCGTGTTCGTCGTATGCTGCTTCCCAGAGGCGTCTCACGAAGTTCCGTCTAATTCCTCCTTTCAGACTGAAGTTGACAGTTATCGCGAGGCTGTCATCGAGTTTGGCTCTTTGTGGAGAGCAGGAAAGCGTGACGCTGTTGATGATGGCCCACGGCTCTCCTTTGACTCTTTGAAGGGAGGTTTGCGTGTTGGACCCTCTGGTTCAGACCTTCCAGTGGACCACTGAGGGTTGGAAAAAAGGTCTTTGGTAGGATTGGTTGGCTAGGTGCCTGTTATGGGTTCGATGTGGACGCTACTGCATCCGCATCCGTCGGCGTGCTTTCCGCGTCGGAGTGTTCCGCGGTAGAGGCGTGCTTCTAGCTTCTCGCCGTTTTTCTTCTCCCACTCCTCTACTGTTATGCCGTATTTCTTCTGTATCCTGTCCCGGTACCATTCGGGTATGACGTTGAAGGAGCAGAAGGGTATGATTCTCATGTCTGGCGTGAGGTAGTGTATGTCGCAGCGCTGTAGCCTCTCTTCGTCTTGGTTGTACTTGTCTTGGAAGTGCATCATTCCTAGGAACATGCTGCGTATGTGGAATTGTCCCACTGAGCTGTAGTCGTGCTTGAGGAGCGCTCCGACCAGCAGCTTTGCGAGGTTGAGGCCTTGTGGCTGTTTGTCCTTTTCGATGAAGCTGTTGAGCTTTCTGATGAACTTGGCCGCCACCAGGTACTTGTTGGCTCCAGAGTTGAGTTCGTCTGACTTCTCGTCGAGGTATTCGAACAGCCCTTTGAGGTCTACGAAGGACGTGATGGGTACTAGTTTCCTTGTCTCCTTGTCTTCGAAGACGTAGGTTCCTGCTCCGCAGGCGAAGTGGATTGACAGCTCATATTGGGGTCTCTTGGTGAAAGCTTCAATGAAGTGGGTTACTGGCGAGCAGCTGGGTACTGGGAACCATGCTTCCTTGGGAACCTCGCCGTCAGTCTGCTCTTCGATCCTTTCGATGCAGTCGGGTATTGTGATTCGATACTTTTCTCGCTCTTGTTTCTTCATTCTGCCTGTGAGCGAGACTGGCTGGTAGCTGATTGCTCGGACGATGTCGATGTTTCGCTGAGCGAATCGGAGTATTCCGCCTAGCTCGTGATCGTTAATCGACTTTATGACGGTCGGAACTAGTGCGACTCCTACGCCTGCCTTTCTGCAGCTCTCGATGGAGTAGGGTGCTTCCCAGTGGTTCTTCGGGTTGGTCTTGGGTGTGACGCCGTCGAAGCTCATGTAGAGGTTGCTGAGACCGGCGTCTCGAAGCTTGACCGCGAGGCTCGGGTCAAGTGCCAGGCTTATGCCGTTCGTGTTGAGTTGAATGTGGTCAACGCCCTCCTGTTTTATGATCTGGACTATCTCCGGAAGGTCA
Organism: uncultured Candidatus Bathyarchaeia archaeon; assembly: GCA_964361545.1. GTDB lineage: Archaea > Thermoproteota > Bathyarchaeia > 40CM-2-53-6 > 40CM-2-53-6 > BA-19. Next base: position 1,364 of record CAYIBO010000108.1, on the reverse strand, counting down.
GGGCGTAAGGTCGGCTCACCGCCGGTTATTTGGAGGGAGTTTCCTGGAACTGGCCTCTCAGCCTTTAGCGCACGGACCATTTCACGAATCTGGTCCATGCCGGGCTCGTAGACGTAGGCTCCTTCGAGACCCTTCTTCACGTAGAAGAAGCAGTACCAGCAGGTGAGGTCGCAACGGTTTGTGACTATGATATTGGCTAAGCCTGTGTGGCTTAGGTGGTTTGAGCAGAGTCCGCAGTTGGCTGGGCAAGCACAGCTCTCGATTGGAACGTTGGGGGCGTGTGTTCCCTTGCCGTCGGACCAGTAGGTTGCGAACTTCTGGTACATATCATAGGAGCCGAAGTACAGCTCCTCGGTCTCGCCGTGCTCGGGGCAGGTCTTGGTCATGAAGACCTTGCCGTCACGCTCGAAGATCGTGCTTGGTAGAATGCGGTTGCACTCTGGGCAGATGCTCTGCGTTCGACGAATGAAACGGCCGACCTGGGTCTGGCGTGGTTGTAGTTCCACCGGTAGCTCTATCTCTAGCAGTGCCAATTATACCACTCTGAGTAGTGAATTACACCGGTTGGACCTCTAATAAGGCTTTAGACACCACTCCCAAGGTGAAGCAGGTTACTCTCAGAGGCGATGTTCACTGCCAGTTCCCGGGTCTCTTAGGCGGAAACCAGTTAACGAAATTGAGCTGGCAGACACGCTGGAGAGGCAATTTGGCCTTCCCAGGGATGAAACCCGAGCGTATCTCCATCTCCTCAAGGCCGGCAGTCTGACTGTCGACCAAGTTGCGGATTTGTTCGGAATCACTGCTAATGACGCCGGGTCCTTGCTAGAGCGTATGGTTTCGAGAGGGCTCATAATACGGGGGTCGAGTACGCCGCCCAGTTTCGTTCCCCTTCACCCGAGGATGACTTTGACGAACATATTCAAGCTCTACGAGAAGGAAGTTGTCCAGGGGCTCCGCGACCGCAGAGCGACAGTCGACCGGGTCGTCAACCTGCTGACGCCGATTTATGAGGAGAGGAAGAGGTAAGCGATCCTCAGGCTTGTCTTCCAAGACTGGGAAGGTCGAGGAACCTGGCCTGCGAAACGTTGCGAGCCTGGGGATTGTCAGCCTCTTCACCGACATTTCAACCGAAATGATCCTCGGGGTTCTCCCTCTGTTCGTTGTTACAGAGCTCGGGGCCACAAAGGCGCTATTGGGCTTGATGGAGGGGGCTGCAGAGTCGCTGAACTATGTCTTCAGAACCCTCTCTGGAATATTCTCAGATCGGATAGCGCGCCGGAAACCCCTTGTCCTGTTGGGCTATGCTCTCTCAACCGTCGCCAAACCTTTCTTTTCGTTGGCCCAGAGTTTTACTGACGCCTTTG
>CAYIBO010000107.1:0-3643 GCA_964361545.1 uncultured Candidatus Bathyarchaeia archaeon | reverse complement strand
CTAAAGACGGATTTACTTAGGCCTCAGTGAAGCAGCCTGCTTGACCATTGCGGTGATCGTCGCAGTGTCGATATCTTCGAGACGGTGAATCTTGATATGTCTCATTCCTTTCCCGCTGCCCTCAAGCAAGCCCTTCGAGTTCTTCAGGTCAACGCCTCTGAAAAATCCTAGGTCTACCCACTTTCCAGTGACCATGATATTGCATACATTGTCCATGCCTACGTAGCAGGGGAATCCCCACTTCATCTCCTCCATCAGCTCAGGGGCAGCCTTCTTCACAAGGGTTCGAAGTCTTCTGGCGATTTCACCTAGCTTGGGCTTCTGTTTCGCCATGTACTCGTCAACCGTGTCTCCCCCGCGAGGGACATTCTTCTTGGACATGCTACTCTCACTCACTCGACTCGGGTCTTCTTAGGCGAGGCCATATGTGAGGTCGTTGTAAACCCGTCTGAGGAAGCGGTCTTGGCAATCTCACGAGATCCTGATCTGCGGGCTCTTATTCCACGGCACCGTGCTCTTGAAGTAGCTGAGCTATGCGCTCGTGCTTGCGTTCGGCTGCAACTGCCAGTGCAGTCTTTCCTTGAAAGTTCTTCCAGCCTAGGTCGGGCTTTCCATTCTCGAGTAGCCAACGGACGATTTCATAGTATCCTCTGCTCACTGCATTGTGCAACGCAGATGATACGCCCCCGCTAGCACCGCGCTGGAAGAGAAATTGTACCAGTTCGAGGTTGCCGCTCAGTGACGCATGGGTCAGTAGCGGGATGCCATGTGCCCCAGTGGCATGAATGCGGTTCGGGTCTTCTGCCAGAAGGCACTCAACATCATCCCTATGTCCCAGCATCGCGGCCGTGCAGATCTCGAGCGGTGCACCATTTTCGAGTAAGTATTCCGCAATCGGAGCATTGCCTACTTGAGCCGCGGCCTGGATCGCAGTTTCCCTGTCTTTCTCATTCCACTGGTGAGCCGCATTCAGCAGTTCCGGGCATTCAGCCAGCAACTGCTTGACCTTCCCTAGGTCCCCGTGCCCTGCAATGACAAATTCGCGTATCTGTTCGAGAGAAGGAGGCCTGGGAGACGTTAGCACGGCCAGCCCATTACTCCAGCTAATGTATATTCCTTCTTTGGAGGCTAGGAAGAATGACGAGTTAAGTCTGGTGGGGCCTATACAAGATCAACTGGTCTTTTCCGCTTTGTGAGCGGGAGGAATTTCCCTCTTATTTCCCTCTTAGATATCGGTTCTGGCCTGTTCAGACTCGGGCTCTGACGACTTTTCTGAGTGTTTCCCCGATGTGAAGGAGATAGTGGGTTGCGTATGAGAGCCTTATTTTTCCGGTTCCTTCGGAGTGCCAGTGGGTCCGCTGGTTGCTGTCTGACCAGTAGTTGGTGGTTCTCGAGTTACCGGAGCATTTGCAGGAGAACCAGCAGTCACCCTGTTGCTAGCGGGTCTGGTCGTTTCTGGCCCAGATTTCCACAAAGGATCGTTGGGCTTTGGGGACCTCTGACCCTTTCGAAACATGGAAGCAACTCCAACCCCGAGAGCGGCCAGCGCCACGACGAAGCCATACATTGACAACGTCAGACCGATTGGTTCCGGCTGAACCTGGACCCGTAAGGCGTCCGACGAGGCCCCTGCATTGTTGGCTGAGCCCGGCCATGACGCGGAAACCTGCCATGCTCCCGTGGAATCCACGGTGAGCTGGTCTGTGAAGGCGCCTGTGCTGTCGGGTGTGACGGTGTGAGTGATCACGCTTCCCGATGGGCTGGTGTAGGTGAGGGTGATGGTCGCAGAGGCGGTGGGATAGAGGTAGCCTCGGACTGTGAGAGTTTCGCCGGGCTTGGCGTTAAAGCTGGAGGCTGAGAGGATTATCACGCTGGGAGCCTTGTTCACAGTCAACATGGTCGTTACAGTGGATCCCATGTGTTCCTCGTCGCCGCTCCATGTTGCTCGTATGGTGTAGGAGCCGGGTCCTGTTGGTGTGAAGCTAGTCCCGAAACGTCCCTGCACGTCGGTTGTCGTGGTGGCCATAATCTGGTAGACTCCGCCATCCTTACTGAATTCTAAGAGGATTTGAGTGGAAGCGAGAGCCGCTCCATCCGTTTCGTTGGTCAGACTTCCCGAGACGGTGACGGATTGTCCGGCAGACGCTGGTGCAGGATCGACACCAACTGCTAGCGAGCCGTACACATATGCTGCATTCCTAACGTCCAAGAACCCTTTGCCAACCTTCTGCCCTCCCAGCGCTAAATCCTGTCTGCCATCCCCATCCAAGTCTCCTAGGCCGGAGGCTAGGAACCGGCTGTCAGAGGTTGCGAGCCGGTAAACCTTCTCAAGGGATATGCTTGTGCCCGTCCAAGACCAGACCCTGATAACGCCGTAGTGGACAGCGGTTGACCCCACGGGCATGTTGGTGTAACCGGCAGTGACTATCTCTTGCGCCCCGTCAGCATCCACATCCCCTGCTATGACTCGAGCATATTCCTCAGAGGTCTGGGTGGCGGATGTTTGCCAGCTGGTCTGGGCAAGCTGTGTTAGGCTTCCTGTTGAGTCAGACCAGACTGTCAGGTCCCCTTTGAGGAGCGGAAATTCGTAGACCTGACCTGCGACGATGATTTCGGGGTTATTGTCAGCGTTCAAGTCTTTAATGGAGACGGATCTTCCGAGACCGGCCTGGCCTGAGCTGATCCAGTCTCGGGTCTGCTTGAGGTTCAAGGAGCTTCCGTCCCAGTTCCAGACCCGTAGCTGGCTGCTGACAACTGTTCCGTTGGAGCTCTGGCCTATCGTCACGACGTCAGGAGTGCCGTCCATATCAACGTCTCCAGTTGCGACCTCGAAGCCTTGTGCACCGGCCCCGGAGCTGCCTGGAGTGGTCCAGTTATAGAGGGCTTTCTTGGTTAGAACACTGTTATCCCAGGACCAGACACCCAGCTGAGCGTAGCTTGCTCCACCAAACCCACCCCAGAACTGATAGTAGCCCAGCGTGACAATATGATTGACCCCCGTCCGAGTCCATAAGGCCAAGCCTCTGGTCTCAATGGTCGTAAACTGGGGCCCGGAGAAGTTGTAGAGCCTCTCCTTGACTAGGGAGGAGCCCGTCCACCGGTAGATTCCAAGGTGCGAGGAGGACTTTGGACCCATAGGGTTTGTCTCGACAGAGTTTCCAACCAGGACCGTTTCTGTCAGGCCATCCCCATCGACATCCCCCACTTCTACAGCTGACAGATAGACGTTCGAAGTGGAGAAGCCTGCCGGTCGGGGCCAGAGCTGGCTGCCCTCAAGAACGAGCGCCCCGGAAGACTTGTGATAGATGCGTAGCTCTGCCAAAGACGTGCCGTTGTAGAAAGTCCCTCCCGCAAGCAGCTCCACCGTTCCGTCAGCATCCGCGTCCGAGATCTTCAGACCGTTGACCAAAGCATACTGGTTAGATACCGACGGCCAACTATCAGTCGCGTTGGATACCAAACGGTAATTGGCCTTCGCCTCAGGAATCCCAAAGAACGATGTTGAAACGACAAGAAGAAGTGTAATTGAAAGTAATCGGCACTTCAACAGAGTTCTCTGCGACACCGCGACATGGTGGACAAAATAGCCTCTGATACTCAGGCGAAAAGTCCTGAGTAACGGTAAGGATGGTCGAAACCGGAG
>CAYIBO010000106.1:0-3753 GCA_964361545.1 uncultured Candidatus Bathyarchaeia archaeon | reverse complement strand
AGTTACACTTACGGCCACACCGTCGGCAGGACTGAGCGCAACCCGCAGCTCTACGACCATCCTTGGAGCCTCCGGCACGTCCACACTTACTGTCAGCTCCGCAACAGCTGGTAGCTACACCGTTACGGTGACCGGGACAAGCGGTTCAGATTCCCACTCAGTTGTTGTCCCCGTGACCGTTGCTGCACCAGCTACACCTGATTTCAGCATGTCTTCAAGCCCTACAACTTTGAGCATTGTACAGGGATCATCAGGGAATTCCACGATTACCCTGACCAGCCTCAACGGCTTCTCTGGTAGCGTAACCCTGAGTGTGGCAGTATCCCCCACGGGTCCCACGGCTTCAGTCAGCCCCATCTTCGTTGCATTGTCATCTGGTGGCACTGGGACAGCAGTGCTAACGGTCTCGACATCTTCTGGGGTTTACTCTTCCACTGCCACAGGCAGCTATACTATTACGTTGACCGGGACCAGCGGTTCATTGTCTCACTCCGTGTCACTCTCCATTACAGTTCAATCGTCCTCGGGTGGAAACAATATACTCGTTCCGATCTTGATAGGAGCGGTTGCTGTAGCGATTGTTGTCGCGGGCGCACTCCTCTACCTCACTCGACGAGACAGGTCGAAGAAATAGATCCAAGACATCCGATAGTCTCACCTTTTTCACGAGCGGTCAGTAATATTCTGGACAAGATCGGAAGTGGAGGTAGATCAAAGCACCGAAGAACGCCGCCCCAGTTACCCCTACTAGAGCAGCAGTCCATGCGTATCTTAAGCCAGTTAGCAGCGCGATGTTGCTGAAGGACCCAAAGGATGCCGCCGCACAGACCAGAGAGTAGGGAACAAACCGCATGGAATTTTTCGAACTGAACAAGAATCGTCCCAATGGAATTGTGGCGAGGGCTAGGCCCTCGGAAAGAGCCATGTACGATACAATGAAGGCGACGATTGCAGCTCTTCCAGCTTGAACTGCGTTTGCCACGAACGGATTCAGCTCCATGACACTAGTATTGGCTGAGAGGCCGATCATAGTGAGGCAGACATCCGACGAGACGAGTGCCAGCGATATCGTAAACAACCATCCCTCGTTGCGACTGAGTAACTTTGACAGTTCGTCGAAATCAACATGTAGGGTCCACAGCCCCGTAACAGATGCTACTATTCCTCCGACCAAAACCAGAGTGGTCCCCAGCATTGTTCCACGCCACAGTTCCGGGGCAAGAACAGTGAAAGAAGCGATGAACTGGCTGGAGAGAACCCAGTAGATGCCTGAACCGGTTAAGAATAGTCCAGTCCCCAGCGGAAGCTTCAGTTCGAACATTCCCTACTTTGACTTAACGCCGGTTGAAGATGCACCCGCGACCTGAACAACCTCGACGGGCCCAGCCCTGACCAGTCGCAGACCAACTGAAGCCGCGATAGAGCTGATGAGCGTGGAGAGTCCGGCTATAGGAAGTAGCAGTTGTCCAGCAACCCCCAATCCCGTACCTTCTCTCGCAACAACGAAGGAAAACTCTCCCCTGGGCAACATTGATGTTCCAACCTTGACAGCATCATTCCTCGCAAAAGACACTTTGGCCCCTATCCAAGCACCAAAAAACTTCCCAAGGATGGCCACTGCGAGCACTGCGATGATCGGCAGGGTGAGGGTGAACAAGGCTCCTAGGTTGATTAGGGCTCCCATTGAAACGAAGAAGAGAACGATAAACAGGTCTTTGATCGGCACGACTCTCTCCATGATGAAATTGGCTTGTCGGCCCCTGATCGTGAGTCCTACGAGGAAGGCTCCAATTGCGGGAGAGAACCCAAGGTAGGAGGACAGCAACGCAAAAGCGAAACCGAATGAGAGAGCCAGCAAGAATGCCGTTTCTTGGTGGTCCTTTTTGCCGAGGCTCATTCGATCAATGATCTTGGGGGCGATCTTCCAGCCGAAGGCGAAGATTACTCCAATCAGCAAGAGCCCCTTCAAGACGAGCACCACCATATCAGAAACTGCGACCTGACTGTTGGCAACGACAAGTCCTGGGAGGAGTAGCAGTATTACGATAATTGCGAAATCCTCAATGATCGAAGCTGTCAGGACAAAATGTGACTCTCTTGCCCTAAGACTATTGGTTTCCAATAGGAGTTTTCCCATTATGGCAGTGCTGGTCGGTGATACCACTACTGCCACAAATAGGGATTCAAGATAGGAAAGGCCCAACACAACTGCTACAGCGAAGACGGCTCCGAAAGTGATAGCTAGTTCCATGACAGCTAGGATGATACTCTCCGGACCTATTCTTCGGATCTCCAGAGGGTCCAGCTCTAGTCCCACAGTGAATAGGAGAAGTATGATTCCTAGAGATGCTAGAAGGTTGATGGTGTTGAGGTCTCGAATTAGGCCAAGGCCGAATGGGCCAATCGTCATCCCTGCGAGAAGTTGGCCCACGACCACTGGCTGTTTGAGCTTGGAGAATAGGAGGCTGAAACCCAGCGCTGAGATTATGGTGAGTCCAAGGTCTAGGAGGAGGGCGAATTCGGGGCTTGAAGCCAACGGACCACCGGCTAGAACTGCGCAAGCGGTTGGGATTCATCGGGCACAGTTTAACGATTTGACCCCTCTCCTGGACTTCATCGGTTCCACTATGAACTTTTTTTTCGTGCTCCCTGGACAGAACAGAACTCGTCCCTCCCTGCATGGGTAAGATGTGACCGAGTTCCAGAATACCCACGCTTTATCCCTCACACAAAGTCTAGCACTAGCTCCTGTCGAAACCGTGAATTTCGCTGGACAAAGCAAGAATCCTCTTGCGCGAATATTCAGAAGCATTGGAAGCACTTGCCGAAGCAACACGGTTGAAGTGCACGTAATCCGTGGCGGCCAGAAGCTACAACTGAAAGTCTCCCCCACCGAACTCAGCCAGCCCTAGCTCCATCGACAAACCACCGCTCGAAAAACCCGTTGGCAGATTCCAGGCGAGTCCAAAATCATTTGGACCAGCATTTCTCTTTTCGATAACTGAGTGTCCAAGGGTCTCAAACCTCAGCTGTTCCATACGGATCCAACGAATTTGAGGGGTCCAGCTTGGAAACACGAACTTGTCTAGGGAAACGCCTGGCCGCAACAAAGCTTGACTGAATTTTTTGCAAATATGGCCTGACGAAAGTCATTGAATCGGTTACAAACTCCACAAATAAACCCTTACCGTTCAATTTGAACGATCCAGATCCGTTGGATGTTAGCTCCATCATTCTTTCAACAGTAGGCATTGTTCTAACACTGGCGTTGACATACTACAGTCTAAGAACCATCAATTTGTTCAAACGGAGTGCGGCAGCTAGGGCATGGGTCTACATCTCATTGAGTGCAATCTTCTTCAGCACCGGGCTCGTCATGTTTCTCGTCGAAGCCTTAGCAACCCCTGGTTTGTTCGTCTGGGCCGGGGTTTCAATGACAATTGGAGGCTTCTTTCTGTTTCTCGGCCTGAGGAAGAATTTCCTGTTCTGGGCTAGCCAAGACCATTTCAGCTAGTCGACCATGGCCTGATTCTCTGTCACAGAAATCGCCGGGGTTTTCAGCGGGGAATCGAGAAACCCCGCCTTTTCCCTATTTAAGGGGCATAGAATTTTTTCCGGCGGAAAGGTAGGCGAGAATTATATTCAAAGAACCTAGCTGAAACTAAACTCAGACAAAGCCAAACAATCGCTGATCCAAGTCTTGACCGTTGTCAGGGAGATGTTAGAGCCAAAGGGGGTCGAGGAGTCAAGGAC
>CAYIBO010000105.1:0-3785 GCA_964361545.1 uncultured Candidatus Bathyarchaeia archaeon | reverse complement strand
GTTGAAGACGGTTCGAGACCCTTCGGTAACGAGAACCGTCTGGGTGAAGGAGAGACCTCCGTCTGTAGACTTTGATACGAAGACTGAACCGTCCAAGACCCTGTGGGGTTGGACCCTGAAGACCAGCCCCCCATAGTAGACGTTTCCATTCCCGTCGAAGGCCACGGAAGGATCACTGGCGAAGTGAAAGCCCGTCAACGCTGTAGTCCTAGAGTCGCCTGGGAATCCGGGTATCAACTGCTGTGTCCAGGTGAGACCGCCATCGAAGGAGGCGTAAGCAGCTAGCCAGACCGACTGGCCAAAGGCGAGGAGACGGTAGTCGTTTGCGCCAACCACCAGATTCGAGGGATTTAGAGGGTTGACGGACACGCTGGGCTCATTCTGGGGCAGATGATTCGGGTCAAAGGTCACCGTCACATCGTTGCCGGACACGGCAGAAGTAGATTCGAGGAATGAACTGTCATACTTCAGTTGAACTGCCAGACGAACTGACGAGGAGAAGTAGTCGGTGTACTCTTCGCTGAGCGTGTTCGCACTGGTGGTGACGATTATGGGGAACAGCAATGCCGCTAAGAACAGGATGAACAGGAGCCCCAGAATCTTTCTGTGACCCAAACTACTTGCATATTCACATAGGCTTTGTATTGTCAAAAACCTTCCTCTCGTGGTAAGGATTACATCAGTAGGGTCTGCGCGAAGGACGGCCTTCAAAGACACGCGCCTAGCGCCAGTAGCGTTTCTCGAAGCGTGACTATGTGGGAACGCCTGTACTGCGACTGAATCATGCCGAAGGTGCCCGATATCCTTTTTCAAGCATTGGTGTACAGTAAGATACACTTGGATACGCATGGATATCCTACTGTATCCGAAAAGTAAACTTTCTTTGGAAAGGGTTAAGTTCGCTTAGATAGAACCAAACAGCGCCATGAAGATTGTGAAGGGACTCGCTCTGTTTCTTGCAGCGCTAATGCTAGTTCCCATAGCAGGCGGCACAAGACCTCAAGAGGCAAGAGGAAGCTTTACAGGAACACCCACAGTTGTTGATTTTCGACCAGCAGGGCCCAACAACATCACAACGTTCAAGACATCCTTTGTGATAACGGGAACGTTTTCTGGAACCTGCCGCGGGACAGAACGGGACGTATCGCATCCGGGCGGCAAGGTCACCTTCCAAGGAACCTGCACCTTCTTAGGAAGTGTAGGGAGCAAAACCGGCAACGCAACGATTCGCTACGTGGGCCTCGTGACCGCTACCTCTCCGGGTGGCCAATTCGTAATGGTCCGCGGCGCAGGAGGACTCACTGGGGTACATGCGGTTGGATCATTCAACGCAACCGGTCCAGGCACAGGCACCTATCTGGGCCGGTATCATTTCGACAGAGCATAGGCGACCAGAAGGCCTAGCCCTCACGGGTTGGGCCTCCCCCCACTTTTTCCCTTTCCCAGAAACCGCAGAACTAACTGACGAGCCTGACGGGCGGTATTCCAAAAAACACTAGTAGCCGATCGCCGAAATTCCTCTCAACCCCCCCTGAATAGTTTCGCCCACCACCATGCAAAAATCGCAACGAATCATTTTTTCTAAGCATTCTTATTCGACCCCCCTAACGCCCAGCGCACTAGCCGCCGAAACTCCTCCTCCGTCACACCGGCACGTTCTCTATCAAGCAGCTTCTTAACCTCCACCAACTCTCGCAACCTCTTCTTGCTCCTCCCTTCCCTCAATGCCTTCAACCGCTCCAGCACAACCCAGACCCTGTCCGACGCCGCCAGGACCCCTGCTCTACGCAACTCCCGTCCCACCAAGGCCGTCCCCGAATGCTTCCCCAGGCTAAACCTCCGCTTTCTCCCAACTCTCTCCGGCCGAAACGGCTCATAAGTCACAGGGTTCCGCAACACAGCAGCAACATGCACACCCGCCTCATGCGCAAACGAATTCGTCCCCACCACCGGCTTGTGAACAGGGACAGGAATACCCGAAAACCTCTCCACCATCTCCGCAAGACGAAAAATCCTCTCCGTCCGAATCCCAGTCTTTCTCCCATACAACACCTCCAACGCCATACATACTTCCTCAAACGGCGCGTTCCCGGACCTTTCTCCTATCCCGCAGACAGTCGTCTGGGGAGCCTCATAACCAGCCTCCACGGCCACCAATGTGTTCGCAGTCGCAAGCCCAAGATCATCATGACAATGAACAGAATAGCACTCCGCCCGCACAGACCGCCTCACCACACCAGCAAGCCTCTCCATCTTGGAAGGGGTCGCAACACCAAGGGTATCGCAAATTACAATCCCCTTCGCACCGGCCTCGACAGCACTCCTTAGAAGTCTCGCCACAAACCTCTCGTCTGACCTAGTCGTGTCCTCTGAAACAGCGTGAACATACAACCCACGCTCCCTCGCATACTCCACACTCTCAACTATCGTCCCCAACACCTCACTCCTCGTCATCCTCAGGCTCCACTTCATCAATTGCGGACTCGTCCCGATGAAGACAGCAACTTCCCTCGCCCCAGCGTCCGCCACAGCATCAATATCCTCCCTCCTACAACGGGCCGGGCAGACAACCTTCATCTTCAGACCCTGGTCCACAATCAACTTCACAGCCCGAAACTCGCCCTTCGACACAATCGGAAAACCAACCTCCGCCCGCCTGATCCCAATCTCCTCCAACTCCACCGCCAACCGCAACTTCTCCCTAGGCGTGAAGAACACTCCTGGGCTCTGCTCACCATCCCGTAACGTCTGGTCCCAGAACTCGATCAAGACTCGTTGTCCGCCGAGAGTTCGCTCTCTACGATGCTAGAATAACAAGATTCTTCGCTACGGCCTCCCCAACCTTGCGCGTTGAGGCACGCCCTCCGAGGTCGTAGGTCAGAACCCTTCGCTCCTTCACAGTGCACTTAACAGCCTTGTCGATGAGCCCGGCTGCGGCCTTCAGCTTCGAATCCTTCCTGCTCTCCCCAAGCCATTCCAACATCATAGCAGCAGACATTATCGCAGCGGTAGGGTTCGCCCTGTTCCTGCCCGCCATTTCTGGTGCGGACCCGTGGACAGGCTCAAACATAGCGTGGAAATCGCCTATGTTCCCCGAAGGAGCCATCCCTAGCCCGCCTTGCAATGCGGCGCCCAGTTCTGAGAGTATGTCCCCAAACACATTCGTCGTGACAACCACATCATACTTCTCGGGACGCCGAATCATCCATTGGCACATGGCGTCAACATACGCATAGTCCCTCTGGACCCGTGGAAAGAAGCGCCCGACCTTGTCGAATACTGACCTGAACAACCTGTCGCCTCTGAGGACGTTGCTCTTGTCCACGCATGTGACCCGCTTTCTCCCATCACTAGGAGCCCCTCTCCGCTTCAGAGCAAGGTTGAACGAGTATCGGACCACGCGCTCGGACCCCTTGCTAGTGATAATCCTAACATCCACACCAGTTTCCTCCAACCCTCCCCGAGCTAGGACCCCCTGAATCTGAGCGTAGAGGTCCTCCGTATTCTCCCGGACAATGACGAAGTCAATGTCCTTGGAAGTCTTTGACCGAATAGGAGACTCCACACCCTCCAGCAACCTCACAGCTCTAACGTTCGCGTACAGGGCCAGGCCCATGCGAAGGCCGAAAACAACCTTGGCTCCCACTGGACGACCATCCGGATAAGTCACGCTCGGAAGCCCGACAGCACCCATCAGGATGGCGTCAGCTTTCTCGCAAGCATCGAACGCGCCTGGCTCCCACTCTCCTTTCTTACCGCTTTTCGCGTAGTAGCGGGCTCCTGCC
>CAYIBO010000104.1:0-3821 GCA_964361545.1 uncultured Candidatus Bathyarchaeia archaeon | reverse complement strand
GTACGCAGGGATAATGTTGAGCGCCTCCTAGCAGAAGGCCCTAATCGCATCCATGATACGGGGGCACATGGCATCCCACTTCTGACTCATGCTTCCCTGAGCGGCAACCTCGAACTGGTACAGTTTCTCTTCCAGAGCGGCGCTACAACGGGCGTACCGTCTGCGTTGCACAATGCAGTGAGCAGAGGATACTATGACGTCGTCCGTTGGCTGCTCGAGAATGGAAAGCCCGACCTAGGCTGGAAGAACTTTCAAGGGAAGACTGCACTGGCAGTTGCAACAGAACGCAAGTTTGAGGGTATAGCTCAGCTACTTCGAGAGCACGGCGCCGCGGAATAAAAGCCCGCAAATCAAGAAACTCAACTGCATGAGGCTGCCAAGACCTCCCCCTCAGACGGGCTTACCACAACCTCACATATGACATCGCCAAAGAAAACCCGAGTCAAGCGGAGAGAGTAGCATGCCCAAGAAGGATGTTCCTCGCGGGGGAACTACGGTGGACGAGTACATTGCGAAACAGAAGCCAGCGTTGCAGGAAATCGCAAAGAACCTTCGCAACCTGGTCAAGAAGGCCGCTCCAGAACTACGGGAAGAGATGAAGTGGGGATTTCCCTGCTACGTAGGCACGGACAACATCTGCAACATCATGGTCACCGGAAAATGGGTAGACCTAGGCTTCTTCAGGGGCGTCGACCTGAAAGACACAAAGGGCTTGCTTGAGGGCAGCGGGAAAGGAATGAGACACATCAAGATCCACCGTCTCGAAGATATCGACACTGCGACGATCCACCGCAATGGTCAAGCAGGCTGCTTCACTGAGGCCTAAGTAAATCCGTCTTTAGCTAAGCCCTGACTATCCTCAGAGTTTGAGTACCTGATACTCGTTCTTGCACGGGGACCCCATCGTAGCCCAAAGCTTCCGATTGTCCAAGTCCATCACCACTGACACGACAGTCTTGTACCTCTCATCCTCGGGAAAACCCGAGTTAGGGTGACGACAAACCGACTCGGGTCTTCCGTCATGGTCCCTGAGCATCGCCTGAGCTGTTGAAAACGTCAGTTTGCGTCCGCTCCTAACCTTTTCATCCAAAAGCTCCTGTATCCGACCGTAACGGTGCAATGTGGATTTTCGCTCTTCATCCAAGACCTGCTGAACCCCCAGCAGCTCGGGATTCGAGAAATGGTTGGTATGGCCAATCGCGCCCCGGTCCGGTTCAAGTTTGCAAGTCGCCCCCGGCGCGGACTCGATATCCACGGCCCTCCCCCTGCCATGCTCATTCTGCTGGCCCAGCAGGAAGTTAGCACTACAGGACCTCTCACCCTGGGTTACCGCTTTCATCGCCTGTTCCAAGGTTCGAGACCGCAGCACTTCCCAGCATCTCAGGTGGAAGGGTTTCCTCAACCTGGACCAGTCGTCCCGGTCAGAGACCAACCCGTTAATCATTAGGCCAAGACCCTCGGAATTGAGCCCAATCTTCCCACCAACAACACCAGCCTCTGTGAAGCAGAGCACGTCCGGTCCCGTTTCGTTTCGAACTTTGAGAAAGAGTCCCTCAACCTCCGGTATCCAGTCCCAGTTCTGGCCCATCAGCAAATGCCCGTTCTTCACAACCTTGGGCAGAGCCGCGAAAGCTGTACATCCAAACGTTCGTGGGACAGGCTTCAGCCCGATCTTGGAGAACTGGCTGTACATCAGCTCGTAACGGACGTTCAGCGCTGCTATCTCGAGCAGCTCGCGGCTGGAACCCTCGGCAACTCCTTCCATCGCCCTGGCATATGCCGGGTCCTGCTTTTTGATGACGGCTAGATACTTGGAGGCTCTTTGCAGAGCCTCTTCTCTGGACAGTGCAGTTTCACTCTTAAAGCGTCTAAAGTAGACTTCCAGATTGCGTTCAATATGCTGCCTTGCTTCCCTGCCATGCCGCAATCCCATCTCATACGGAGGACCCTTGAGGATGAGAAGTGGCAGCTTGCCGGACGTTTCTGTGAAATCTCCTAGGCTAGATTCTTTTCGAAGGTAATCCAGCCAACCTGGCGTTTGAAACCCAACTTATGGTTAATGGCCAGCATCGGGGCGTTGATGGACGCGTTCCACGTCTTGACCAGATCATACCCGTTTCGCCGTGCGAAGTCTATGACCCTCAACTTCAAAGCCACGGCTATTCCCCGGCCCCTGTACTCTCGCCGGACCCCGGTCAAACCCTGGTATAGGCCGTGGGGTTCCTTGTCGCTCTTCCACACAGTGCTCATCCCGACATATTTCCGCCCATCCTTCGCAATCATGTAGCCCTCGGGTGCCAGGCCGGGAGCGTTGATCTCAAAGGCCATCCATTGCTCATAGGAAGTAGGAGTGAATGGTTCAGGCATCGGCATGTCCGCTGCCACGGTCTGAACCACGTCGTAGAGTTTCCTGAGACACTCTGAATCCTGACGCCTCTCCTCGGCCAGCGACGAAATCACTATGCCCTCCCTGGACGCTTTCTCGGAGTAGCTCGAAAAGTCGGAAAGGTTCACCTGGGAAGGATCAAGACGGGACTCCCAGGCTCTCATCTTCTCGCGATATCCACGCTTGGCCAGGAACGCCAGGGGGACAGGCATGTCTTCCCTGGCCCCGGTCCAGGCCGTCACACCGCCTAGGTCTTCCAGATCTTTGTTAATTCTTTCGTAGATTGCGCTCCCTATTCCCCGCCCTTGGTGCTCGGGGTCGACCCATATGTCCAGCCAGAACTTCCTCGGGTGAAACATCCAAGTGGCGTGCCCTATCTGCCCGAAGCCGACAAACTCCCGGCTATCCCTGTCGAAGCAAGCGTACCGTTTGAAGTGGTATTTTGACCGGTCCAAGCTCTCGTCGCCGAACCGCCACTCGTTGGAACTGCGGTCGTACTCGGGAAAGATTCTCCCGTAGACCTGCGCCAGCCTTTCGTACTGTGAAGGTTGGAACTCCGCCATCTCGACGCGGAGTGTCCGCTGTCCCAACATAGCACCACTGCACGGGGACCACTGCTAAAACCCTTTTTCCGGAAACATTCAAACAAGAATCCCCTAATGAACCCCCCTTGGAAATCTGGAAAAAGGTTCTTATCCGGGTCTTATCAGGGCGGGCAGCATGAGTAATCTAAAGACCGAGCTCGAACATATCAAGCACCACATCAAGTACCCGGCCAACAAGACCCAGGTCATAGCAGCCTGCAACAACATGACGGACGTCCCATCCGCCGACAAGGAATGGGTCACAAAGTCCCTCCCAGAGAGCAACTTCAAGGGTCCAGACGACGTCGTCAAGGCCCTTCTCAACAAGGTCTAAGACAGACCGCGCACTTTCCCCTACTTTATTTTTCTCCCGGAGCCAGCGCTCACCCTGGACTCCGGACCTTGAGAATATCAAGGCTCTGAAGAGAAGGGGACGGGGAGAGGAGCGGGGGATGCCGGTCCCACCCCTCTCGCTACCGCAGGGTCGTCCTTAGGGCGTACTGTACGCCGCGACCCTTCTGTCGCTCAGCCTCAATCTTCGCCTGCTTCCTCGCAGCCAAAGTCTCCCCAGCGGAACCTGACATGCCAACGGCCTTGCTTCCTGTCGTGTTCAGCTGCCGGCGTGTTCGCCGGAGGAGCTTCCAGACCCCCTCCATCGCCTTGGTGGGATCCGGAAGGCGAAGCTTCCTTTCCAGCTCAACCGAATGCAACTTCATCATTCACCTCCTTTTCTCGCTGCAACTACCATAGCAGTGAAAACTAGCTGGGTGTTTTTCAGACCCAGACTGATGAAAAATCGGGAAATTGCAACGAAAACGGTGAGGAACAGAATAGCTTGCGCAGTTTGACCC
>CAYIBO010000103.1:0-3854 GCA_964361545.1 uncultured Candidatus Bathyarchaeia archaeon | reverse complement strand
CCTCGAAACACCCTGGGGTCGGAGATTCTGAGAACGATGGCTGGGCCGATGAGGCTGATGGCTGCAACTGAGACGAAGAGGTACCGATGACCCGTGACGATGTCGATGCCGTAAATGCTGTCCAACGGACCTAGAATACCCGGGGCAAACCCTGCAACAGCGAAGCTGATGGTTGAGATGAAAAATGAGAGGCTGAACGCACTTGTGCGTTTCTCATTAGTTGCCTTGTCGGCCAGCATGGCTCCCCAAGACGAGGCGTACATGGCCTCCGAAAGCCCTCCGAGAACGGCCGCGGCGAAGAACGCCGGGACCCCCCATGGAGCACTTGCCGGAACCAGTCCGAAAATTGCGAGAGCGGGGCTGGCAAGGATCCCTCCTAACAGGACGAACCTCTTCCTTCCGTAACGATCTGCCAGAGCCCCGAAGAGTAGAGTTGACGCCGCACTGGATACGCCGAAAGTAGTAAGGATCAGTCCTGAGATGGCGAAGCTGATCCCTTCTAGGAAGAGGAAGACTTGTAGTGTTATGAAGAAGAGTCCTGCGACTGCCCAGATGAAGACGCTGGCGAAGATTAGGAGGTTGGCCTCGCGGGGTATTCCTCGGTACTCGTCAAGAAAACTGTTGATGCGTTGGAACCCCAAGAATTCGGCCTCGACGAGTGTGAGGTCTGAACTACCTAGCCCACACTAAAACATTGACCCGACCTAGAACGGTCCGCTCACGTTTTGTACAGAATAGAACCCCGTCGCCTAGCTTGTGGGCCGCGACGTTTTCAGCTGGTCCCAAGGGAACGATTTGTGATGCTTGTAATACTCGACCAGCCCGCCCTCCCGCATTAGGCCACGGAGGAAGTCTGTGACCTTGAGTGCGTTGAAGACCTTCCCCCCCCTCAAGAGTTTCACCGACCAGTCTTGAAGGTTGACCTCCAGCTCATCGAACTGCTTGACCTCCTTCGATATACCAGGCACTTCTAGGGCTGGGAGTCCGATTGCGAAGCTGTTACGATAGAATATGCGTGCGAAGCTCTCTGCCACGACCGCCGAGACTCCCGAGTATTTGATGGCAACTGGCGCTTGTTCCCGGCTGGACCCTCCGCCAAAGTTCCGTCCTGCCACGAAGAGGTCGCCCTGCTTGACTTTCTTGTAGAATTCAGGGTCGAAACCGTACATGCAGTATTTCGCCATTTCGTAAGGGTCGTTGGTCCGGGCCTTGAACCTGAACGGTATGATAATGTCAGTATTCACATCATCAGGCCAGACCCAGGCCCTGCCTCTGAGAATTGTTGGCATTGTCATAGGTACTTCCTCGGGTCCGCTATCTTACCCTCTATTGCCGAGGCTGCGCATGTGGCCGGCGAGGCCAAGTAGATCTTGGCACTAGTAGCGCCCATACGCCCCATGTAATTGCGTGGGGATGAGGAAATGCAAACTTCGTTCTCCCCTAATACCCCTAGATGGGTTCCGACGCAGGCACCACAGGTGGCGTTGGTGAATATGGCTCCTGATTCTAGAAAGAGTTCGGCTAGACCGTTCTTGATGGCCTGTTCGAAGACGTCGCGGGAGGCGGGGGTGACTATGCAACGGGTCCCGGCCTTGACCCTGTGACCCTTCAAGACCTTAGCGGCAATGACCAGGTCCTCATACCGGCCGTTGGTGGAGGAGCCGATGAAGGACTGGTCGACGGGGATTCCTTCAAGTTCGCTGACAGTCTTCACCTTGTCAACATTGCCGGGCTCCGCAACCTGAGGCTCCAGTTTTCCAAGTTCAACCTCGTACTCGTCCTTGTACCCGGCCTTCCTGCCCGCGTGAATCTCCAACATTGGCTTCCGGTTCACAGACCGGAGATATTCCTCCGTGACACCATCAACTTCGAAGATTGAGATTTTACAACCGCACTCCATGGAGTTGTTGCTGATACAAGCCCTCGACGCCATAGAAAGGGTCCTGACGCTGGGTCCCTTCCATTCTAGCGAAAGATAGTTTCCACCATCTTCGCCTACCATTCCTATGAAGTGGGATATGATGTCCCGAGCGTAGACGCCTTTCTTGAATTCGCCCGAGAGGTTGACCTTGACAGATTCTGGAACGCGGACCCAGAGATTCCCAGTCGCCCACACAGCAGCCATTTCCGAACTGCCTATGCCCGTGGCAAAGGCTCCTAGGGCTCCTCCCTGACAGGTGTGAGAGTCAGCACCGAACAATACCATCCCCGGAACAATATGGCTCTCCATCAAGTGCTGGTGGGAAATACTGCCCTCGACGATACGACAGCCGTGCTGCTTCACGAACTCTCGCATCAAATTGTGGAGGTTGGCAATTTTCTCATCAGACGCAGGATAGGTGTGGTCGATGACCAGGTGGACTCTTGACGGGTCCCAGAGCCTCTCCACGCCCATCTCCTTGAAAACCCGGATCGCCAGTGGTCCCGTACTGTCCTGAGCCATGGCCAGGTCAGCCGATAGAACGGTGATGTCGCCGGGATGGCGAACCTTCTCACCGCCATCTCCCCGGAGGGTTATGACCTTCTCAGCGAAGGTAAGCGAGTCATCGTTGAGGATAGCTTGACGCAAGTGGGTCGCGAGGACCAAAATCCGGCCGCTATTAAACTTGAAACCTATTGGACGACCGAGACTGTAAACAACCAGAAGACCCGGCAGAAAATCTGGGACAGGCTAGAAAGAGAGGACCCGTCCAACTGGGATCCTCTGGGACCATGCCAGCGAGAAGATGCTCAGCGAGAAGCCTGTGTTGAGATAGTTGAAGGAGAAGAAATCTCCTTAGATGACCTGGCCGCGGAAACTTCCCGGGTGACGAACTTCTCAAACAGCCGCCTGGTATGACGGCCCGCCTCCCTGTCGCTGCGAGAGAAGAGAACACTCATCCCCGTAACCATGAGGAGGAGCCCGATGACGATCCTGACTATGTTCGAGTCTACCAATCCCAAGATTACTGAACCTAGCCCTACACCCAGCACGATACTTCCTATGATGTTACGCTTCCTCAATTTCAACACTGATCTTCTCGCGTCCCGACCTCGAGACGGAGAAAAAAAACCCGTCAGACGAGCGAGCTTCCAGCCTAAGAGAATATGTCCCATAGACAGCTTAAGGGGTCTTGAAACCGGGAACCCATAGAGCGGGTTCATGAGCCGTCGCTCCACACGGCTCTCCACATGGGAGGACGAAGGGGTGCACTAGAAGTCGAGTTAGAAAAGAGGGAGGGGGATCGTCCGTTTCTTACCTGGTGATGTTAGACTACCGCTGCTTCCACGATCTTGGCCATGGCGAGGGCCTGTTCCGGCGTAGCGTCCATATTGTGAACGTCCTTCGAGTGTATCTGGACGTGCTTTACAATCTCGTCATCGGCGTTGGCACGTACCATGAAGCCGCAATCACAGTTTACCTGTTTCGCCAAGTATCTTCCCATCATGGTCGGGCTATGTTCCTAATTAATCAACCGGATAACAAACCGAGGTCGGCTTGAATCTCGCCCGGCTGGGAGTCCGATAGTCCTTATTAGCGGACTAGGACAAGCCCCTCTTACGATGGGCTGATGGCTCAGAAGAAGCCTGCCACCAAACCCGGCAAGAAGATTAGGATTCTAGTGGCCAAGCCTGGACTTAACGGGCACGACCGGGGAGCCCTCGTCCTCTGCAGAGCCTTCCGGGACGCGGGCATGGAAGTGATCTACACTGGCTTCCTGGCCACGCCGGAACAGGTGGCTCAGATGGCGATTGACGAGGATGTTGACGTGGTGGCCATGAGCCTCCTAAACGGCGCCCACATGACAGCCTTCCCCAAGGTTGCCAAGCTCGTCCGGGAAAAAGTCGGAGACGACATCCTGCTCGTGGGCGGG
>CAYIBO010000102.1:0-3882 GCA_964361545.1 uncultured Candidatus Bathyarchaeia archaeon | reverse complement strand
GAGGGGAGTTGGGCTCAGGCTCAAACTGGCCCAGCGAGACTATGTAATTCAACAGGGCCAGAGCTTGGTCAAATGGACCTATGATCCTCTACAGGCGAGTAATGCATACTTCAATATTGGGAAGCTGGGTGCTGTCTGTCGGACGTACAAGCGGAATCTCTACGGTTCCCTGAACGATTCCTTGAACCGGGGGCGGCTCACTGACCGGTTTGAGGTGAAATGGTGGGTGAAGAGCCGGAGGGTCCTTGCCAGGATTCGGAGTAGGCACAAGGCGCTGAAACTTGTTGAGGCGCTGGCTTCCGGCGCGGAGATGGCGAACATCACTGAGAGGTTGACGTCCGGAGTACGGCGGGCTGTGGCTTCACGTCTCAACCTGAAACGTGAGCGTTTGCTTGTGGAGATCCCTAAGAGTATCGTGAGAGTCAGGGAGAGTAGTCTACAGTTGGCGAGGTCGTGGACCCTGAACCTTCGGAGGATCTTTGAAAACTACTTTCCGAAAGGCTACGTGGCAACGGATGTGATTGTTGAGGGGAAAGGCGACGGGCGAAGGGTATTCTACCTGCTCGAACGCAATCCTCGGCTGTAGCCGGAACCAGTTGTGAAGGTTGAATCTGTAGAGCTGCGGCAGCTGCGCATTCCGTTGGCTTCTCCCTTTGAGACTAGTGGCTGGAGGGAGGAGGAAAAGACGTGCATTGTTGTTGTATTGCGTGGCGGGTCTCTTGCTGGCTTTGGTGAGTGTGCTGTGAGTCGTGGCCCATGGTACAGCTACGAGACCACGCATAGTGCTTGGTATATTATGGAGGAGTATATTGTCCCGTCTGTTCTTGGGCGCGATTTCAAGACTCCCGGCGAGCTGTTGGACGTTCTATCCTCGATCCGGGGCCACAATATGGCGAAAGCAGCGTTTGAAATGGCCTTCTGGGACCTAGTCGCTAGGGAGAGGGGAGTTTCGTTGAGCAAGATGCTTGGCGGCGCTTCGTCCCAGGTTGTGAGTGGTGTTAGTATTGGCATTCAGGAGAGTGTTGGAAAGCTTGTTGACGTGGTGGAGAAGTTTCTGGACCGCGGCTATCGTAGGATTAAGGTCAAGATTAAGCCGGGGCTGGATGTGAAGCTTGTTGCGGCGTTGCGTGAGGAGTTTCCTGATACTCCTTTGATGGTGGATGCGAACGCGGCCTATCGCTCGGAGGATATGGAGAGGTTGGTGAAGCTAGACCAGTTTGAATTGTTGATGATTGAGCAGCCTTTTGCCTGGGATGATCTTGTGGACCATGCGAGCCTCCAGAAGGTTATCAGGACGCCGGTGTGTCTGGATGAGAGTGTTGCTGGGTTGAGTGATTTGAAGGCGGCGTTGGCATTGGAGAGTTGTCGGGTTTTGAACATTAAGCCTGCTCGGGTGGGTGGGTTGACGGTGGCTAGGATGATGCACGATGTTTGCTTGTCACATCGGATTGCTGTATGGTGTGGTGGTTTGTTGGAGACTGGGGTTGGCCGAGCTCATAACGTGGCGTTGGCGAGCCTTCCGGGGTTTGTCATGCCGAACGATATTTCAGCCAGTGACCGGTGGTTCAAGGAGGATATTGTGGAGCCGGGGTTTGTGTTGAACCCTGACGGGACAATCAATGTTCCCACGGGTCCAGGGATTGGGGTGGAGGTGTTGGAAGACCGGCTGGATAGGTATACGCGGGAAAAGAAACGGTTCAAGGCCTAACGCTGGGAGGATTTCGGGTCTCTTGCGTGTCGGGACGCTTTTGACCACCCCCACCCCCTATAGGGGGGGTGCGTGTGTGGTCGCTGTCTGGGCTGGTGTTTGGGCTGGTTTGGCGGTTCAGGGCTTAGAATGGGCTTGGAACCATTTTCGTGACAGTGGTTGACTCGTATAAACATGGTGGAGAGTCTCCGCGTGGCTGAGGGTGGGTTGAAAATCCCGGGCTTGGATTCGGGAAACGGGCTTGTTCTGGGCGATTTTCCGCGACAACGCAACACTTTCAGGGCCGCTACCCTGCCTGTTAGAATACCGCCCGGCCAGGCAGGTTCGAAGAAGAATGCTTAGTGCGCAGGTTTCGCGGGTCCTGCCCGCAGCACTGGTTCTGCTACTCGTCGCAGTTTTGGCGACAACGGCCTCGGCTTGGAGCAACGGCGGGTTGGAGGGGAGTGAGCCGTCAAACCCGGCCTATGGAACACACGACTGGATTGCCCAACACGCACTAGACCACCTGCCCGGGATGAGGCTGGGTTCATCAGGGTCAACATGAACCTGTACCTGTACGCGACCGAGTTGCCGGACCGTTGCACGGGCTCCGACGGGATATGCGACCAGGGAAACCACCACGTCTACTACCATTCCGACAGGGCCCTTCAGGACAATGTTGGTGCAAGACGGGCCCAAGACTACTACCAGGAAGTAGCGGTTGCACTGGTGCTAAGAGACTTCACCAGAGCCGCAAGAGCCGCGGGAATAATGACCCACTACATATCCGATGTGGCAGTTTTCGGCCACGTGATGGGAGCCCCGACAGACTGGGGAGTCGAAGTGCACCACTCCGACTATGAAAACTACGTAAATGGACGCACGAACAGTTACATTGACGACTTCAACAGTTTTCTCGCGTTCGACGGACGTCTTGACTCAAGGTCTGCATACAACGCGACGCTCACGCTAGCATACGACACCGCCTTCGACAATTCAGGGAGGGAAAGAACAGCAGCTTGGATGGACAAGAACTACAACTGGGACAGCTCAGACTTCAAGGATAGGGCCGGCCATTCGATTAGTCTTGCGGTCAACCTACTCGCGGATGTCTTGTATACTCTCTCATTGCAAAGCCCATCGGGCACCGCACCTCGACCAGCGTCAGCATCGCTTCTGCCCTACCTCGTCTTACTTGGCGGTGTAATCCTGATCACCGCGGTGCTCATCTACCGAGCTCGAAGGAAAAAGTCGTTGGTAGCGGGACCCGTCGCTGAGCGCTAGAGTGAATTTGAGATTGTCTCTGGCCGACAAGAGGATTTGGCGTAATGGGACAAGGCACCTCAAGAAAAACGACAAGAAACTGGCCAGGGCGATCGACAAAGTTGGCCCCTTCAAGTTCGAGCTTGAAGACGGATACTACGAGTCTCTTGTGGGAGCAATAATCTTCCAGCAACTCGCCGGCAAAGCAGCACAGGCCATTCTCAACCGATTCAAACAACTATACAACGGGAATATTCCAAGCCCGGAAGAATACCTTAGAACCGATGAGAGCAAGCTACGCTCAGCCGGACTCTCTCCCCAGAAGATTTCCTACATTCGAGACCTCTGCCAGAGAATCGAGAAGGGAGAACTGGACCTGAAAGGTCTGAGAGACCTGCCGGACGATGAAGTTGTGAGCCGATTGGACGCGGTGAAAGGGATTGGAAGATGGACAGCGGAGATGTTCCTGATCTTTGTCCTCGGCAGAACAGATGTGTTGCCCGTGGACGACCTAGGACTCCGCAAGGCAGCGAAAAGGGTCTATGGGCTGCGAAAGTTGCCATCAAAGGAAAGGTTCGAGACGCTGGCCACGAACTGGCATCCGTACTGTTCCATTGCAACTCTTTACCTGTGGAGGACCCGTGAAGAGCCTGGCGACCCTGTCAAGTGGTAACATTAGGTATGCCTTGAAACTCGCACTTCCGTCTCCCGCGTTACTAGTTGCTGGCCAATAGAACTATTCCGTCATCAGCAATGAACCTCTTGACAAACTCAACATCAGGGTCATCATCGCCACCGTCCTTGACGAACCTGACCACAGTTGGGTCGAGCCGTTTTGTGCCTGTACCCGCTGTCTCTCTAAGCTTTTCTGCAATAATGTTGCGTTCGTTGTTGATGGTTCTCGCCGGGACAGGGATGCCCTTCTTCATGCA